>PNLC01001026.1 GCA_013822885.1 Bradyrhizobium sp. | reverse complement strand
TCCAGGTCTGGCGTTTCGCGCTGTACTATTTCTTCGTGTTCGGCGCCTTCGTCGCGCTGGCGCTGTGGCTGCCGCAATATCTCATCAAGGTGTACGGCGTCGACATCAAGACCGCCGGCATGGTGGCTGCGATGTTCTCGCTGCCGGCCAGCGTGTTCCGGGCCTATGGCGGCCATCTCTCCGATCGCTACGGCGCACGGCGGGTGATGTACTGGACCTTCATGGTCGGCGTCGTCACGACCTTTGTGCTGTCCTATCCGCCGACCGACTATCTGGTGAAGACGGTCAACGGCACGGTGGGTTTCCACCTGGAAATGGGCCTAGTGCCGTTCACGGTCATCGTGTTCGTGCTCGGCTTCTTCATGGCGCTGGGCAAGGCCGCCGTCTACAAGCACATCCCGGTCTATTATCCCAACAATGTCGGCGCCGTTGGCGGACTGGTCGGAATGATCGGTGGTCTCGGTGGCTTCGTGCTCCCGATCACGTTCGGTGCGTTGGTTGACCTGACCGGCCTGTGGACGAGCTGCTTCATGCTGCTGTTCCTGCTGGTCGCGGGTTCACTCGCCTGGATGCATCTTGCGATCCGGCAGATGGAGCGCGGTGTCGTCGGGGAAGAGCTGAAAAGGCTTCCCGAACTTCCCGAGATGGCAGAGATCCACAAGCCCGAGCATGTCGGCGCGCTATCTGGCGCCGTCCTGACCGACTGGCGTCCGGAAGACAAGACGTTCTGGGAGACCACCGGGCGGGCAATCGCGCGGCGCAATCTGTGGATATCGATCCCGGCGCTGCTGCTGTCGTTCGCGGTCTGGCAGGTCTGGTCGGTGGTGGTGGCGAAGCTGCCCTCGGTCGGCTTCAAGTTCACCACAGCCGAACTGTTCTGGCTGGCGGCGCTGCCGGGCATCTCCGGCGCGGTGCTGCGGATTTTCTACTCCTTCATGGTGCCGATCTTCGGCGGCCGGCTCTGGACCACGCTGGCGACCTGGTCGCTGCTGATCCCGGC
>PNLC01001025.1 GCA_013822885.1 Bradyrhizobium sp. | reverse complement strand
CACCGCAACCTCGCTGCATGTCCCGGTGCTGGGCCGTGCGCTCGCGTTGGGGACGTGGCAGGCGATCTACCTCGTCGAGCATCGCGCGCGGCCGCACCGGCGCGAGGTCGTGGTGCAATTCGTCGGCGCCACGGATTGAGACCTGAAAAAGCAAAACCGGCCGCGAATGACTTCGCGGCCGGCTTGTTGTGTGGGCTAGGGGGCGGGCGCTTGCGGCGCCCTGCCTAAGCCTACTTGGTGATGTCGACGTCCTTGGTCTCGGGCAGGAAGAAGAACCCGACGACGACGGTGATCGACGCGAAGATGATCGGATACCAGAGGCCGGCGTAGATATCGCCGGTCGAGGCCACGATCGCGAAGGCGGTCGCCGGCAGCAATCCGCCGAACCAGCCATTGCCGATATGATAAGGCAACGACATCGAGGTGTAGCGGATCTTGGTCGGGAACAGTTCGACCAGCATCGCCGCGATCGGCCCGTAGACCATCGTGACGAAGAGCACCAGGATGAACAGCAGTCCGATAACGGCAGCGACCTGCGGACGGAAGATGTCGAACGGATTCGACATCTTCACGATCTGCGCGTCACCGGCCTTCGGGTAGCCTGCAGCCTGCACCGCCGCCAGCACCTGCGGATTCGATGCCGCTGCCGTGTAAGGCACATCCTTGCCATTGACGACCACTTTCACCCCGGAGCCTGCCGCGCCATAGGAGGTCGAGTACTTGACCGACTGCTGCGAGAGGTAGGCGCGGGCGGTATCGCATGGGGCCGTAAAGACACGGGTGCCGACCGGGTTGAACAGATCGCCGCAGCCCTTCGGATCGGCTACCACCTCAACCTTGACCGTCTCGATGGCCTTCTCCAGCGCCGGGTTGGCATTGGTGGTGATCATCTTGAAGATCGGGAAGAAAGTCAGCGCCGCGATCAGGCAGCCGCCCAGGATAATCGGCTTGCGGCCAATCTTGTCGGACAGGACGCCGAACACGATGAAGAAGCCGGTGCCGAGCAGCAA
>PNLC01001024.1 GCA_013822885.1 Bradyrhizobium sp. | reverse complement strand
GAGACCACGCCGCAGCGCCGTTTCGGCCTGATCGCTGTTGCGCTCGGTGAACATGAAAGCGTGTCCGAGGGTCGCCTGCAGCTCCAGTTCCCATGCACTGCCGCGGCTCGAATCGTCGAGCATCGTTACCGCGCGGCTCGACCACAGGCGTGCTTCGTCCAGCAAGTTGAGCTCGACAAACAGCCTGGAGCACGCTACGGCCAGCGGCACGCGCAGTCCAGCGCCCTCATCATTGGCGAAAGCCCACTTCAACGCGGCACGAGCGTCGGAAAACAGCAGCGTCCGAGCTCGCGAACGTAAGGCTTGGTCGCCGCTGTCAGAATCTTCCGCCGTCGTCTCCAGCGCGTGCTGGACATAACGGGCATGCCGGCGCGCGATACCTGTCGCTTCACCGCTTTCGGCGAGTTTTTGCGTCGCATAAGTCCTAGTGGTATCAAGAAGCCGATAGCGCGTCACCGCGCCGTCAGGCCGCACCGCGATCAGCGACTTAGCGACGAGTTGCTCCAACGAATCCACAATGCGCTCGGCCGGACCTTCCTGCTCGCCTGCGACCATGGCCGCGCCCTGCAACGTGAAGGGGGCAGCAAAGATGGCAAGGCGACGGAGAAGGATCCGCTCGCTCTCGCTGATCAGACCATAGCTCCAGTCCAGCGTTGCACCGAGGGTTTGCTGCCGCGGAGGCGCGGTCCGCCGGCCACGCCACTCCAGCTTGAGCCGGCCGTCGAGCAGCGTCACCATCTCGCGCAGCCCATGTGTGCCGACCCGTACGGCGGCGAGCTCGATTGCCAGCGCAATACCATCGAGTTTGCTGCATATCTCAGCGAGGACCTCTGCGTCTTCGTCGGCAATTTCCGAGCGATGGCCCGCCGCGGCAGCCCGTTCATTAAACAGGCGCGCAGCCGGATAGGCCAACATCTCGCTTGCGCTCAGCCCCG
>PNLC01001023.1 GCA_013822885.1 Bradyrhizobium sp. | reverse complement strand
GCAGGTTCACGGCTTCGCGCATCAGGCCGGCGGAACCATCAGGGTCGATAGCGAGCTCGGCAAGGGCACCACGATCACGATGCTGCTGCCGCGCAAGGATGATTTAGCGCGGGTTGAGAAAGCCGGTGCCGTCGAAACCGGCGGCAGCGGCACCGTATTGCTGGTCGAAGACAATCCGGATGTCGCAACCGTCAGCGCCAACCTGCTGGAGCAGCTCGGCTATACCGTCCGCAGGGTCGAAAACGCCGAAGCGGCGCTACGCGAGATCGAGCTCGACGGAATTGATTTCGTGTTTTCCGATATCGTGATGCCTGGCAAGATGGACGGCCTAGGCCTTGCGCGTCATCTGAGGGCGGTCCGGCCCGGGCTGCCGATCCTGCTGGCGAGCGGCTACAGCGACGCCGCGATCAACGTGCACGGCGATTTTCCCATTCTGCGCAAGCCCTACGAAATCCACCAGCTCAGCCAGGCGATCGCGAAACTGGCTCGTTGATTGCCCATCCACCCTTCCCTCACAAGATCGCATCGAACGCACTGCGCAAGGTTTCGTGCCTGAACACGAATCCGTTGCTGAGCGCCTTGTTCGGCAGCACGCGCTGCCCGCCGAGCAAAAGCTCTTTGGCGAAATCGCCACCGACACGGCGCAGCAGCGCGTCGGGAATCCGGAAGATCGCAGGCCGGTGCAGGCGGCGACCAAGCTCCTCGGTGAACTTCAGATTGGTCACCGGGATCGGCGCCGTCGCATTGACGGGTCCGGAAATTTCCGGATGCACGATGACATGGGCGATCAGGCGAATGAGATCGTCGCGTTCGATCCACGACATCCACTGCCTGCCCGACCCAAGCGTTCCGCCAAGGCCAAACTCGAACGGCGTCAGCATCCGCGTGATGAAACCGCCCTCGGTACCCAGCACCAGCCCGATCCGCAGACAGGCGACCCGCACGCCATGGTCTTCCGCCGGACGCGCCGCGTTCTCCCAGGCGTCGCAGAGTTCATGGCTGAAGCAGGCATGC
>PNLC01001022.1 GCA_013822885.1 Bradyrhizobium sp. | reverse complement strand
CTGACCGGCATTCTCAACGGCATCGACGAAAGCTGGGATCCCCGCGCCTGCGCGCAACTGGCGCAGACGTTCGGCGCCGGCGATTGGGAGGGCAAGCAGGCCAACGCCGACTACGTCCGCAAGCAGTTCGGCCTGGCGCTGTCGCGCGGTCCCATTTTTGGCCTTGTCGCCCGTCTGGTTCACCAGAAAGGCGTCGACCTCGTCCTGTCCGCCGCCGACGAGATCATCGATGCCGGCGGGCAGATCGTGGTGACCGGCAGCGGCGAGCCGCAGATCGAGCAGGCGCTGGTCGACGCGCATCGCCGCAGGCCGGATGCGATCGGGGTCACCATCGGCTTCAACGACGGACAGGCACGGCGAATCTTCGCCGGCAGCGACTTTACGCTGATGCCGTCGCGGTTCGAACCGTGCGGGCTGAGCCAGATGTATGCGCAGCGGTTCGGATCGCTGCCGATCGGCCATCAGACCGGCGGGCTGGCGGAGACCATCAAGGACGGCGAAACTGGTTTCCTGTTCACACAACCCTCCGCCGAGTCCTTCCTCGGCGGCGTCCGGCGCGCGTTCGAGGCCTTCGGGGCCAAGGACCGCCTCGACGCGATGCGGCGCAGCGCGATGGCGCGATCCTTCAGCTGGGATCTTTCGGCAGCCTGCTACACCGCGCTCTACCGAAAGACGGTCGCGCCCTCCACGTAACGCGATTACTCCGCCGCCTCCGGCATGATCTCCATTTGCTCATGGAGGACGACGCCCGAGAGCGGATCGAACTCGCCGACCCAGGGCTTCCTGTCCAGCACCGCCCTGGTGTGGCGGTAGCCGGCATCCCAGCGCTGCATGATGCCGGACGGACTGAAATCGATGTCCTTGGTGTGATCCTCGCGGGTAAGCTGCGGGGCCAGTAGCTGCACGACGTGCATCCGCGTCGGACAGCCGTAGCCTGCGAGTTCCCTCACCGCCTCGCTGTTGCGCTCGGATTCGGGCAAGCGCGCCGCGAGCTGGTTGATGACGTGGCGCAACC
>PNLC01001021.1 GCA_013822885.1 Bradyrhizobium sp. | reverse complement strand
TTCGAAGGCGCATCACTATCGCACGCAGGAAGGCCGCGACATCGTCAACAAAATGGTGCGGCTCGCCGATCTCACCCGCAACGCGTTCGCCAATGGCGACCTGTCGACGGTGATGAGCCCGCGCACGGTGATCACCTGGGCCGAGAACGCCGACATCTTCGGCGATATCGGCTTTTCGTTCCGCGTCACCTTCCTCAACAAGTGCGACGAACTGGAACGGCCGCTGGTGGCCGAATTCTACCAGCGCTGCTTCAATCAGGAACTGGCCGAGTCCGCTGTCAACGTGGCGCTCTCGTAGTCGTCGTCCCCGCCTGGTGCGCAATTGCGCACGGGCGCGGGGATCCATACGCCGCGGCGTTTTGGTAGGGTGATGGTGCTAGAGATCGGTAGAATAATAATCGCCGGTGGTTATGGGTCCCTGCGTTCGCAGGGACGACGGCGGTGAGGTGGGAATGACGACATCCAATTCCAAATTCCGAACCGGATCCAAGGAAGCGCCGACCGAGCCGTTCAAGCGCGCCGTAACCTCCTGCCTGCGCGCAATCGCAAAGGCGCCGGAGCTTGAAGTGACGTTTGCGGCCGAACGCCCGGGCCTCGCGCCCGGCAAGGCGCGGTTGCCGGAGCCCGCCCGCAAGATGACCAGGCGCGATGCTGCGATCGTGCGCGGCCACTCCGATGCGATCGCTCTGAAACTCGCCTGTCACGATCCCAAGGTGCACCGCAAGCTGATGCCTGGAAATCCGCAGGCGCGCGGCGTGTTCGAGGCGGTGGAGCAGGCCCGCGTCGAGGCCATCGGCTCGCGCCGGATGGCGGGCGTGGCGAAGAATCTCACGGCGATGCTCGACGATCATTTCCATCGTGGCAAGTACGACGAGATCACCGACCGCGCCGACGCGCCGCTGTCGGACGCGCTGGCGATGCTGGTGCGCGAGCGGCTGACCGGGCTCGCGCCGCCGGCGGCCGCGAAAAAGATGGTCGACCTCTGGCGGCCGGCGCTGGAAGACAAGATCGGCGCG
>PNLC01001020.1 GCA_013822885.1 Bradyrhizobium sp. | reverse complement strand
TGCTGGTCACGCTCGATTTCCGGATGTCCACCACCTGCATGTATTCGGACATCGTGTTGCCGACGGCGACCTGGTACGAGAAGAACGATCTCAACACGTCCGACATGCATCCCTTCATTCACCCGCTTTCGGCGGCGGTCGATCCGGTCTGGGAATCGCGCAGCGACTGGGACATCTACAAGGGTATTGCGGAAGCTTTCTCCCGGGTGGCGCCGGAAGTTCTCGGCGTCGAAAAGGACGTCGTGCTGACGCCGATCATGCACGACAGCCCCGGCGAGATCGCGCAGCCGTTCGACGTCAAGGACTGGAAGAAGGGCCAGATCGATCCTATCCCCGGCAAGACCATGCCGGCGGTGACCGTGGTCGAGCGTGACTATCCGAACCTCTACAAGCGCTTCACTTCGCTTGGGCCGCTGATGAACAAGCTCGGCAATGGCGGCAAGGGCATGAGCTGGAATACCGACCATGAGGTCGACCTGCTCAAGAAGCTCAACGGCATCGTGATCGAGGAGGGCGCGAGCAAGGGCCTTGCCCGCATCGACAGCGCGATCGACGCCTGCGAGGTCATCCTCAGCCTGGCGCCGGAGACCAATGGCGAGGTCGCGGTCAAGGCGTGGGCGTCGCTCGAAGGCTTCACCGGGAGAAACCACCAGCATCTGGCGATCTCCAAGGAAGACGAGAAGATCCGGTTCCGCGACGTCGTCGCGCAGCCGCGCAAGATCATCTCCTCGCCGATCTGGTCCGGCCTTGAGTCGGAGAAGGTCTGCTACAACGCAGGCTACACCAACGTCCACGAACTGATCCCGTGGCGGACGCTGACCGGCCGCCAGCAGCTCTATCAGGATCATCTGTGGATGCGCGCCTTCGGCGAGGGGTTCTGCGTCTACCGGCCGCCGATCGACACCAAGACCGTAAAGCCGGTGATCGACCGCAAGCCGAACGGCAACGCGTCGGTGGTGCTGAACTTCATCACCCCGCACCAGAAATGGGGCATCCACTCAACCTATACCGACAATCT
>PNLC01001019.1 GCA_013822885.1 Bradyrhizobium sp. | reverse complement strand
GGGGATGCCGCGCCATGCGCCTGTTTGTTGGCCTCGGTAACCCCGGCGCGAAATACGCGAACAACCGGCACAACATCGGGTTCATGGCCGTCGATGAAATTGCGCGGCATCATGGTTTCGCACCATGGCGCCGTCGCTTTCAGGGCGAGACATCCGAAGCCACCCTCGATCATGAGAAGGTCGTCCTGCTCCGGCCGACCACCTACATGAACGAGTCCGGTCGCGCGGTTCAGGAAGCCGCCAACTTCTTCAAGCTTTCAGCCGGCGACATCACCGTCTTTCAGGACGAACTCGAACTGCCGGCCGGGAAGGTGCGCGTCAAGGTCGGCGGCGGCATTGCCGGCCACAACGGGCTGCGCTCGATCTCCTCGCATATCGGCAACGACTATCGCCGGGTGCGACTCGGGATCGGTCATCCCGGCATCAAGGAACTGGTGCATAGCCACGTGCTGTCGGACTTTGCGAAGAGCGACCGGCCGTGGGTCGAGGCACTGTGCGAGGCGGTTGCCGACAGCGCTGGTCTGCTCGCGACGGGTAAGGACTCTACGTTCCAGAACAAGGTGCATCTGACGATGCAGACCAAGGGATTTTTCGAGAAGGGCGATGGTGACGCCAGCGGCGGCAACTGACATCGCGAACGGACTTCAGGACGTATTATGGGATTCAAATGCGGTATCGTCGGCCTGCCCAATGTCGGCAAGTCGACGCTGTTCAACGCGCTGACCGAGACGGCCGCGGCGCAGGCGGCGAACTATCCGTTCTGCACCATCGAGCCGAACGTCGGCGAGGTCGCGGTGCCTGACCCCCGACTCGACAAGCTGTCAGCCATCGCCGGATCGGCGCAGATCATTCCGACTCGGCTGACCTTCGTCGATATCGCCGGCCTGGTACGCGGTGCATCCAAGGGTGAAGGCCTCGGCAACCAGTTCCTCGCCACGATCCGCGAGGTCGATGCGGTGGCGCATGTGGTGCGCTGTTTCGAGGATTCCGACATTACCCATGTCGAAGGGAAGATCGCCCCGTT
>PNLC01001018.1 GCA_013822885.1 Bradyrhizobium sp. | reverse complement strand
GGGAACCCTGCCGTTCCCACCGCCTACCGTATTTTCCTG
Source organism: Bradyrhizobium sp. (assembly GCA_013822885.1). Lineage (GTDB taxonomy): Bacteria > Pseudomonadota > Alphaproteobacteria > Rhizobiales > Xanthobacteraceae > Bradyrhizobium. Next base: position 989 of record PNLC01001018.1, on the reverse strand, counting down.
CTGCCGTCCCGATATGGGGCGTAATCGTGGAGATTCGAGGGGCTAACCCCGCGAATCCCCACACTTTTCTGTGTACGCTATGCTCCGGGTTACCCCATTGCACAAGTTCTATCCTTGGCAGATCCCCGGATCGCACTCGGCTTGCGCCTCGTTTGTCCGGGGATTTCGCCGAAGTAACTCGCGTTACTTCAATTCCACCTTGGCGCCAGCCTTTTCGAGCTGGGCCTTGAGCTTCTCGGACTCGTCCTTGTTCACGCCCTCTTTGACCGCCTTGGGCGCGCCTTCGACGAGGTCCTTGGCTTCCTTGAGGCCGAGGCCGGTGATGGCACGGACTTCCTTGATGACTTCGATCTTCTTGTCGCCGGCGGCGACGAGCATGACCGTGAACTCGGTCTTTTCTTCAACCGGAGCGGCGGCGGCGGCAGCGGGACCGGCGACCGCAACGGCGGCAGCGGCGGAAACGCCCCACTTTTCTTCGAGGAGCTTGGCGAGTTCGGCAGCTTCGAGCACCGTCAGGCTCGAGAGGTCGTCGACGATTTTCTGTAGGTCAGCCATTGATCAGTTTCCTTAAAACGTTTGGTTCGAACCAGGTTTGAATTGCGAAGGGTCAGGCCGCTTCGCCCTTTGAGGCATAGGCCTGGACGACGCGCGCGAGCTTGGCCGCGGGCGCAGTCGAGAGCTGGGCGATCTTGGTCGCCGGCGCCACCAGGAGGCCGACAATCTTTCCGCGCAGTTCGTCGAGTGACGGCAGCGAGGCAAGCGCCTTCACACCGTTCACATCCAGGACGGTTTTACCCATCGAGCCGCCGAGTATGACGAACCGTTCGTTCGCCTTGGCAAATTCGATGGCAACCTTCGGCGCCGCTACCGGATCGTTTGAAGTCGCGATCACGGTCGGCCCCTTCAACAGGGAGCCGATGGCAACGACATCCGTGCCTTCAAGAGCAATTTTGGCGAGACGGTTCTTCGAGACCTTCACCGACGCACCC
>PNLC01001017.1 GCA_013822885.1 Bradyrhizobium sp. | reverse complement strand
GAACGGGCGGTTGCCGGCACCAAGCTTCCGCTTTCGCGCACTTGACTTCGATTATGCTCAGGATAAGTATAAGCCATAATATGCTCATGGAGAGTATAAATGGCCGATCCCAATTCCGCGGCGCTCGCCAGCTCCGCAACGCTCTATGAAAGGGTCAAGCGCGTCATCCCGCCGCCCGAATGGGCCACCTTCGCCGACGATGTCGACGCCATCCTCGACCTGAAGCGAAGGCGCAACGCGGTCATTCTGGCGCATAATTATCAGACCCCCGAAATCTTCCACGGCGTCGCCGACATCGTGGGCGACAGCCTCCTCCTCGCGCGCGAAGCGACCAGGGTCGATGCCGACGTCATCGTGCTGGCCGGCGTGCACTTCATGGCCGAGACGGCGAAGCTTCTGAACCCGAAAAAGACCGTGCTGATTCCGGATCTTGCGGCCGGCTGTTCGCTCGCAGATTCCATCACCGCCGACGACGTGCGGCTGATGCGCCAGCGCTATCCCGGCGTGCCCGTCGTCACCTACGTCAATACGTCGGCCGCAGTGAAGGCTGAATCCGACATCTGCTGCACTTCCGGCAATGCGCTCAAGGTGGTGGAATCGCTTGGCGTAGAACGCGTCATCATGCTGCCGGATGAGTATCTGGCGCAGAATATCGCCGCGCAGACGAGCGTGAAGATCATCGCATGGAAAGGCCATTGCGAGGTGCATGAGCTGTTCACGGCATCCGACGTTCGGGAACTGCGCGAAAATCATCCTGACGTGACGATCCTCGCGCATCCGGAGTGCCCTCCCGAAGTGGTGGCGGAAGCCGACTTTTCCGGCTCGACCGCAGCGATGTCGGACTTCGTCGGCAAACAACGCCCGCCACGGGTCGTGCTGCTGACGGAATGCTCCATGAGCGACAACGTCGCCGTGCTCCACCCTGATGTGGAGTTCATCCGGCCCTGCAATCTGTGCCCGCACATGAAGCGCATCACGCTGAAGAACATTCGCCACGCGCTGGAAAGCGGCCGGCATGAGGTGACGATCGA
>PNLC01001016.1 GCA_013822885.1 Bradyrhizobium sp. | reverse complement strand
CGCGACGCTCAATATCGACGAAGGCATCTGCCTGACCGCGACCGTCGATATCCTCAAGGCGATCGCCAAGGGCACCGGACCGAAGCACGCGATCCTGGCGCTGGGCTATGCCGGCTGGGCGCCCGGGCAGCTCGAGAACGAGATCCAGCACAATGGCTGGCTGCATTGCGACGCCGACGCGGACCTGATCTTCGGCAGCGACGTCGATGAAAAATACCAGCGCGCCCTGCGCAAGATCGGGATCGATGTGGGCATGCTGTCGAACGAAGCCGGGCACGCGTAGTCTTGTTTATGCAGACGCTCGCCACAACCACCGTGTCGTCCCTGCGAACGCAGGGACCCACACCGCGTGATCTCGCGGTTGAAAAACGGCGGCCGATGAACTGTTCGTACCCATAACCGCCGCGGCGTATGGGTCCCTGCTTTCGCAGGGACGACCAAAGTTTTTGGTGTAGCTTTACTCCGCCGCCTGCTGCTGCACCGTCGGCTCCGTGCCGGCGACCGTGGCGCGGCGCATGTCGCGCGGCTGCGACTGGTCGTAGCGCCGCACGCGATGCATGGTCTGGCGGTTGTCCCACATCACGAGGTCATGCAGCGTCCATTTGTGGACGTGGACGAATTCGCGCTGCGTGGCGTGCTCGGTCAGATCGCGCAGCAGCAGCCGCGCTTCCGGCACGCTCATGCCCTGGATGGCGCCCGCGTGCGACGACAGATAAAGCGACTTGCGGCGATGCACCGGATGGGTCCGAACCAGCCGCTGCAGCACCGGCTTGAACATCGTCTTCTCTTCCTCACTGTAATCGAGGAAGCCGAGCGAGCCGCGCGAATACATCAGCGAATGCTCGCAGATCATGTCCTCGATCTCGGCCTTGGTGTCGTCGTCGAGCGCGTCATAGGCCGCGCGCATGTCGGCGAACTCGGTGTTGCCGCCCTTCGGATTGACCACCCGCGCCGACAGCAGCGAAAACTTGGCCGGGATCGGGCGGAACGAACTGTCGGAATGCCACAGGCAGTTTCCGAGATTGAACAGAT
>PNLC01001015.1 GCA_013822885.1 Bradyrhizobium sp. | reverse complement strand
CGGTCTATGGCGACGCCGAGGCCCAGGAGCGGCTGATCCCCTTTGACGTGATCCCGCGGATCATGTCGGCCAAGGAATGGACGCTGCTGGAGAAGGGCCTGAAGCAGCGGGTCCGCGCGCTCAACATGTTCCTGCGCGACATCTACCACGGCCGCGACATCCTGCGCGCCAACATCATCCCCGACGACCTGATTTTCCAGAACCCGGTATTCCGCCCGGAAATGAACGGCCAGGACGTGCCGCACGACGTCTACGTCCATATCGCGGGGATCGACATCGTCCGGACCGACGCCGACAATTTCATCGTGCTGGAGGACAACGCGCGCACGCCGTCGGGCGTGTCCTACATGCTGGAAAACCGCGAGATCATGATGCGGCTGTTTCCGGACCTGTTCGCCCGCCACCGCGTAGCCCCCGTGGAGCGATATCCCGATGAACTGCTCTCGGCGCTGCGTTCGGTGGCGCCGCTCTCGGCCTCGGCGGAGCCGACGGTCGCGCTGATGACGCCCGGCGTCTACAATTCCGCCTATTACGAACATTCGTTCCTCGCCGACAAACTGGGGATCGAGCTGGTCGAGGGCCGCGACCTCATCGTCAAGAACGACGAGGTGTTCATGCGCACCACCGAGGGCTTGAAGCGCGTCGATGTGATCTACCGCCGCGTCGACGACGATTTCCTCGATCCCCTCACCTTCCGTCCGGATTCGGCGCTCGGCGTACCCGGGCTGATGTCGGCCTATGCGGCCGGCAACATCACGCTGGCGAATGCGGTCGGCACCGGCATCGCCGACGACAAGGCGATCTATTCCTACATGCCGGAGGTCGTGAAATTCTATCTCGGCGAAGAGCCGATCCTGAAGAACGTGCAGACCTGGCGCTGCCGCGAACCGAAGGACCTCTCCTACGTGCTCGACAATCTCGGCGACCTCGTGGTGAAGGAAGTGCACGGCTCCGGCGGCTACGGCATGCTGATCGGCCCCGCCGCCACCAAGGCGACGATCGAGGCGTTCCGCGACAAGCTCAAGCGCGAGCCCGAGGG
>PNLC01001014.1 GCA_013822885.1 Bradyrhizobium sp. | reverse complement strand
GTCAGGAAACCCTGCGCGTCGCACAGCACCGCCGTATCGAAATCGGCGTCGTGCGCCTCCATGAGGCCGGAGGTCAGATCGTTCCACTGATAGTTTTTGACCGTGGGATCGACCGAGGCGTCGGGCACGCGCGGCGTCGAGGCGATGAAGACATGGGCTCCGCGCGCCTGCACGTCCTGGGGAATGACATCGATCCAGGGCAGTGCATAGGCGATCAGGTGGTTTTCGCAATCCGCTGGCCGGCGTGATCCGGCAACGCGTGGCCGTCCGCGCGAGGCCACCATCGCGACATAGGCGTCGATGAGGCCGGTCAGCGCCACGCAGCGATGCAGGATCGTCTCGATCGCGGCGCGGTCTTCCGGTGGCCGGATGCGGCGCCGCGCCATCGAGTTTTCGAAGCGATCGAGATGGTCGGCAAGCCGGAAGAAGCCGCCCTTGAAGACATGCACGACGTCGTAGACGACATCGGATCGCGTAAAACCCCAATCGGTGACGGGCAGCGTCGCTTCGCCGATCGGGACGAAGCGTCCCCTGACATAGGCGGCGCCGTCGGCGAAGATCGGGTTCTTCATGCGTCGTCTCCCCCGTACTGCAAGGTGACCGGTCATACCAAGTCATTGCGACAGGGGACAGTCATGACAGTCGTCGTCCCGGCGCAGGCCAGCCGTTCGCCGGGACGACGACTGGAGGCTTGCCACGGACTGCTCCCCCGAAAGTTTCAACCATCACGATAATTTATTTCCCGAAACCGGTCGAAAAACCCCCCGTAGCTCGGCCAACGACGACGAAATCAACCGGTCCATCGACCAGCGTCGTTCGTCACCGGCGACACCCGCCGGCCAGTCAATCCTCGGGAGAATATTCCATGTCGAAGCGTATTGCACTTCTGTCCGCCGCCTTCAGCGTCCTGGCCCTCACCGCCACCATCACCGCGCCGGCCCGCGCGGAAGAAAAGACCGTGATGGTCGGCGGTGCTGCGATGTTCCCCTCCAAGAACATCGTCCAGAACGCCGTCAACTCGAAGGATCACACCACGCTGGTTGCCGC
>PNLC01001013.1 GCA_013822885.1 Bradyrhizobium sp. | reverse complement strand
TCCGGAAGAGTGGTGATCCCGTGCTGATCGCGGAATCTTCCATCCCCTAGAAAGTCACCACGCCGCGGATGGATTCGCCGCGCTTCATGAGTTCGAACGCGTTGTTGATCTCGGCCAGCGGCATCACGTGCGTGATCATCGGGTCGATCTGGATCTTGCCCTGCATGTACCAGTCGACGATTTTCGGCACGTCGGTGCGTCCTCTCGCGCCGCCGAAGGCGGTGCCTTTCCAGACCCGGCCGGTCACCAGCTGGAACGGCCGCGTCGAAATCTCGGCGCCCGCCGGCGCCACGCCGATCACGATCGACTGACCCCAGCCGCGATGGCAGGATTCCAGCGCCTGCCGCATCACGGTGACGTTGCCGGTGCAGTCGAACGTGTAGTCGGCGCCGCCGATCTGGTCCGCGCCCGATTTCGTCATGTCGACGAGGTGAGGCACGAGGTCCTTGCCGAGTTCCTTCGGATTGACGAAATGCGTCATGCCGAAGCGCTCGCCCCACGCCTTGCGGTCATTGTTGATGTCGACGCCGATGATCATGTCGGCGCCGGCAAGGCGCAGGCCCTGCAGCACGTTGAGCCCGATGCCGCCGAGGCCGAACACGATCGCCTTGGCGCCTTCCTCGACCTTGGCGGTGTTGATGACGGCGCCGATGCCGGTGGTGACGCCGCAGCCGATGTAGCAGACCTTGTCGAACGGCGCGTCCTCGCGGATCTTTGCGACCGCGATCTCGGGCAGCACGGTGTAGTTCGCAAATGTCGACGTGCCCATGTAGTGATGAACAGGCTTGCCGCCGAGCGAGAAGCGCGAGGTGCCGTCGGGCATCAGGCCCTGGCCTTGTGTCGCGCGGATCGCGGTGCAGAGATTGGTCTTGCGCGACAGGCAGGACGGGCACTGCCGGCATTCCGGCGTATACAGCGGAATGACGTGATCGCCCTTCCTGACGCTGGTGACGCCCTTGCCGATGTCGACCACGATGCCTGCGCCTTCATGGCCGAGGATCGCCGGAAACAGGCCTTCCGGATCGGCGCCGGACAAGGTGAATTCATCGGT
>PNLC01001012.1 GCA_013822885.1 Bradyrhizobium sp. | reverse complement strand
TTCGGAGCATCGCTAAGTTCAAGCCGCCGCTCAATGCGGTCGAGACGACCTTCGTGTCGGACTAACGTCGCGTGAATCCCTGAAACTTCTTGGAAGACACCCGTGATCTCCTGACGAATTCCATTCTGCGACGTGCGCGAAGCCTGCATCTCCTGCTTGAGCTCGTCGATCTTGCCATCGACCTGCACAAGCCGGGCCTGAACCGACTTCAAGACTTCAAATATGAGCTCCGGCGTGACGTCGGCCATTTTCGTTTATCCTAGACCTTCACCTCGATAGCATAATTCTCGATCACCGTATTCGCCAGCAGCTTGTCGGCGGCATCCTTCAATGCCGCCTCGGCCTTGGCCTTGTCGGCGCCCGCCAGCTCGATGTCGAAGACCTTGCCCTGGCGGACACTGGCGACGCCATCGACGCCGAGCGATTTCAGCGCGCCTTCGATGGCCTTGCCCTGCGGATCGAGAATGCCCGACTTCAACGTAACGGTAACGCGTGCCTTCACGATACTTGTCCCTTGGCTCAGCTCTTCACCAGCACCGGGCCGGTACCGGCCGGCCGCTCGTTCTCCATCAGGATGCCCAGGCGCTTGGCCACTTCGGTGTAGGCCTCCAGCAGGCCGCCCAGATCGCGGCGGAAACGGTCCTTGTCGAGTTTCTCGTTCGACTTGATGTCCCACAGCCGGCATGAGTCCGGCGAGATCTCATCGGCGACGATGATCCGCATCATCTCGTTCTCGAACAGCCGTCCGCATTCCATCTTGAAATCGACCAGGCGGATGCCGATGCCCAAGAACAAGCCGGTGAGGAAGTCGTTGACGCGGATGGCGAGCGCCATGATGTCGTCGATTTCCTGCGGCGTGGCCCAGCCGAACGCCGTGATGTGCTCTTCGGAAACCATCGGGTCATTGAGCTGGTCGTTCTTGTAATAGAACTCGATGATCGAGCGCGGCAGCTGGGTGCCCTCCTCGATGCCGAGGCGCTGCGACAGCGAACCCGCCGCCACATTCCGCACCACCACCTCCAGCGGCACGATCTCGACCTCCCGAATCAAC
>PNLC01001011.1 GCA_013822885.1 Bradyrhizobium sp. | reverse complement strand
CCGACGTGTCGCTGATCGCGCTGTTCCTGCAGGCCCACTGGGTCGTGAAGGCCGTCATGCTGGGGCTGTTGGCCTGCTCGGTCTGGGTCTGGGCGATCGCGATCGACAAGATTTTTCTCTACTCGCGCACCAAGCGCGCCATGGACCGTTTCGAGCAGGCGTTCTGGTCGGGGCAGTCGATCGAGGAACTCTACCGCGCGCTGTCGGCGAAACCGACGCAATCCATGGCGGCGTGTTTCGTCGCGGCCATGCGCGAGTGGAAGCGCTCGTTCGAGAGCCAGACGCGCTCCTTTGCCGGCCTGCAGATGCGGATCGAGAAGGTGATGAACGTCTCCATCGCCCGCGAAGTCGAGCGGCTGGAACGGCGGCTGCTGGTGCTGGCGACGGTCGGCTCGGCCGGGCCGTTCGTCGGCCTGTTCGGAACCGTCTGGGGCATCATGTCGAGCTTCCAGGCGATCGCAGCCTCGAAAAACACCTCGCTCGCGGTGGTGGCGCCCGGCATCGCGGAAGCGCTGTTCGCCACGGCGATCGGCCTTATCGCTGCCATCCCCGCGACCATTTTCTATAACAAGTTCACGTCCGAGGTGAATCGCCAGGCGCAGCGGCTCGAAGGCTTCGCCGATGAATTTTCAGCCATCCTGTCCCGCCAGATCGACGAGCGGGCGTGATGACGGCCAATGACGAGCGCATCGTGAGACCAGTATCATGGCGATGAACATGGCAGGTTCGGCCGGCGGTGGCGGACGCCGCGGCCGGCGTCGCGCCGCCGTTATGGCGGAGATCAACGTCACGCCGATGGTGGACGTGATGCTGGTGCTGCTCATCATCTTCATGGTGGCGGCGCCGCTGATGACGTCGAGCATCGATATCGATCTGCCCATCGCCAGCGGCGGCAAGCAGATGGAGGCGAGCGCCCCGCCGCTGACGCTGTCGGTCAAGCGCACGGGCGGTGCCTGCAATTCGAATGTCGAACTTTATCTCGGGGATACGCTGATTACGGCCAATGAGCTGCTGCCCAAGATCAAGGCGATCCGGGAGACCCGGTCGGAGGCC
>PNLC01001010.1 GCA_013822885.1 Bradyrhizobium sp. | reverse complement strand
TTGAGGTAACGCAAATTCTCCGGCTGGGCCGAGAAGCGTTCCTTCCAGTGCCACTCGTCGAGCAATTCCCGCGAGAAGGAATAACCGTAGGTGTAGCTCTCGGAGTCGAAACGCGCGCCCGGATAGCGGTTCCAGTACCAGGTTCCACCAAGGTCGGGCGCAGCGTCCAGCACCACCGCGTCGATACCGAGGTCGGCCAGCCGCTTGATCTGGTAGATGCCGGCCACGCCCGCACCGATCACGATGACTTCGTAGTGCGACCTCGTACCCTCGGTCATGCGCGGCTTCCCCAATTTTGCTTCTTTGTGGCGGCCCTGCACGGCCGGCTGGACTATAGCAATAATCAGCGCGTTGCACTTGCGTCAGGATGTCGGGTCAGGATCGATCCGCGCGTATAGCTGCGCGACATAAGGATCCTCTATTCCCAGCGCCTCGAGCTGCGTCGCCAGTTGCACGAGATATTCCCTGTTGGTGCCGAGCATGCCCTTCCCGCTCGCGATCAGGTTTGCGGTCTCCTCCAGCGGCAGTTCGCCGACATAGCTGGGATGCACGGGGTTCGAGACAAAGGCGAGCGCCGTGATCGGCCCCTGCGGCGTCACCATCGGCACCAGCGCCGGCGCATAGCCGCCGCGCAGCATCTCGCGCCGCCACAGAATCGCGGTTTCGGCATGAACCGAGGCGGCCTCGATGCGGAATGCCAGCCCGTGGCAGCGGCCTCGCTGCGGCTCGAGCGAAAGCATAAGAGCCGGAAAGTCGCGCGATCCGCGGCCGAGATTGATCTTCAGCGTGAAGCGGCGCTGATAGCCTTCGACATCGGCAAGCCTCACCTCGGCGAAGTGGAAACCAGGGTCCCACATCAGCGAGCCATAGGAATAGACCCAGAGGTCGTCGCCGCTGCCGTGCTCGCCGAGCACCGCCAGCCGCGACGCCTCGATCGCCTCGTCCGGCAGCCGCCAGTCCGCCGGCCAGCCCGCGGCCCGGGCGCGCTGCTCCCACATCGAAAACATCTCCGGCGTCAGCCGCAGCAGCGATTTCTCCGGGTGCGTCACCCGGG
>PNLC01001009.1 GCA_013822885.1 Bradyrhizobium sp. | reverse complement strand
CGCCAAGGTAGGCATCAACAACCACCTCCGGATCGGCGACGGCGCCCAGGTTACGGCGATGAGCGGGGTCAAGGACGACATCCCCCCGAACGGCCGCTGGGGCGGTCTCTTTGCAAAGCCGACCAAGCAGTGGTTCAGAGAGGTTCTTGCAGTGGAGCGACTGGCGCGGGGTGGCACAACAAGTCCGAAAGGCGAGGGGCGGGACTAATGGAGGAGGCATCGGTCAGGTTTGAGCTGGTGGATATCAACGAGATCCTCAAGACGCTCCCGCACCGCTATCCGATGCTGCTGATCGACCGGGTGATCAATATCCGGACCGACTACAGCGGTATCGGCATCAAGAACGTCACCTTTAACGAGCTGCCGTTTCTCGGTCATTTCCCCGACCGTCCGGTCTATCCCGGCGTGATGATGATCGAGGCCATGGCGCAGACCGCCGGCGTCATCGGCATCAAGTCGGTCGAGGGCACGGAGAAGCCGCGCGCGGTTTATTTCCTGACCATCGACAAGTGCAAGTTTCGCAAGCCGGTGATGCCCGGCGACACCATCGAGTATCACATGCGCTCGATCGGGCGCCGCAAGGCGATGTGGTGGTTTCACGGCGATGCCAAGGTGAACGGTACGGTCGTGGCCGAGGCCGACGTCGGCGCGATGCTGACGGACTAAGGCCGCACCGATTGCGTTGTGAATGCACGGTGACATCAAGCAGCCCGTCGCGCCGAGACTCTTTTTGTTCTTTTCAGAACGAACAGGGGGTGTGATTTTCGGCGGGGTCTCCACCTAACAATTTCTTACCGGAGTGGGCCTTTGGTTCTTAAATTGACGGGTGGTCAGACCGGCGATGCGCGGCCTTCGCCGCAACACGGCGTAACCATACGTCACTGGACAGCACTGGCATGCCGCGTTAACCAGCGGAAAACCCGACATATTATCACCCGAGCGATGTCGGCCGACACTGGACGCATGTGATGACGATGATCGATTCAACCGCACGGGTTGAAGATGGTGCTGTTATCGGTGAGGGGACCTCGATCGGTCCCTATTGCATCATCGGGCCCG
>PNLC01001008.1 GCA_013822885.1 Bradyrhizobium sp. | reverse complement strand
CCGCCGCGAGCGTCCGGCCGCCCAGCTGACCGAACTCGGCCAGCGCATGCATCCGCTGCTCAGGCAATGCTACGAGGCGGCTAACGGCGCACGCGAACTGGCCTCATCTTTCAAGAGCGGCGAAGTTGGCGCGCTGCGAATTGCGCTGACCCATTCCGTCGACCTGTCGCTGCTGATTCCGCATCTCGGCCAGGTCAAGCGGCTGTTCAATCGCCTGGAGTTTCGATTTCTGCGCGGCAACAGCCGCGAAGTCGCGGAATTTCTCAAGAAGGGCGAAGCCGAACTCGGCATCGCCGCCGAAATCAGCGAGGAGTGGGACCGGCTCGATACCTGGCCGCTGTTCACCGAAAACTTCCAGCTCGTCATCAACCGCAATCATCCGCTGGCGGCACACGAGAAGATCGATTTCGGCGATCTTCGCACCGAACAATTGCTGTCGAGAAATTATTGCGAACATGCGGCGCGCGTGAACAGCTCGCTTCGCGAGCACGGCCTCGACGTCGACCGCAGCCATGAAATCGCCTCGGAACGCGATCTGATTGAACTGCTGGAGGCCGACATAGGCGTCGCCCTGGTGCCCGATACCGCATCGATCCCGCCAACGCTCAAGCGCGCCACAGTCGAAGGACTGGACGCGCGGCGAACGGTGAACCTTTACGGCGTTGCCGGGCGTGAACGGACGGCGGTGGCGTCCGCCGTGATGCGCATGCTGCGCGGCGCCGATTGGCAGCAGGTCATCGGCAAGACCGCTGAAGCGTGAGTGCGTGAAGCGCCGTCAGCGCTTTTCGCTCGCGCTCTCCAGCGCGTCGATCAGGTCATCGATTTCCATGCGCTTGCGGAAATCGGGATCGACGAAGCGGGCCTTCACCAGACCGTCGCGCCCGACGACGAAGGTGGCCGGGATCGGCAGCACCCAGCCGTCATTGCCATGGAAGCTCGACATGTCCTGGTATGAGAGCAACTGCTGGATTTCGCTGCCGAGCCAGATCGCCAGATTGAGCGACAATGCATAGCCGTTATCGAGGTCGGTGAGCACCGGAAACGGCGCATTGGCCTCGGA
>PNLC01001007.1 GCA_013822885.1 Bradyrhizobium sp. | reverse complement strand
TTTCAGCGGTGCCGTCGCCCTTCTCGCGCACGAACACCGCGATCGGCACGCCCCAGGCGCGCTGGCGCGAGATCACCCAGTCGGGGCGGCCGGCGATCATGCCGTTGATGCGGTTCTGGCCGGCCGGCGGCACCCACTGCGTCACCGAGATCGCACGCAGCGCGCGGGCGCGCAACGTGTCGCCGGGCCTGGCTTCGCCGTGATCCGCGATGTCTTTGTCCATCGCGATGAACCACTGCGGCGTGTTGCGGAAGATTACCGGCTTCTTCGACCGCCATGAATGCGGATATTGATGCTTGAGCCGGCCGCGCGCCAGCAGCATGCCGCGCTCGACCAGCGCCTTGATCACGCTCTCGTTGGCGTCGCCCTTTTCGCCCTTGTCGTTGAGGACACGGCTTCCCGTGAAGCCCGGTGCGTGATCGGTGAAGGCGCCGTTCTCGTCGACGGTGTAGGGGATGGTGGTGTTGATGCCGCGCGGCTCGAGTTCGCGCGCATTCGCGGTCCAGACGTCGAAGTCTTCGCGGCCGTGGCCGGGCGCGGTGTGCACGAAGCCGGTACCGGTATCGTCGGTGACGTGGTCGCCGGGGAGCAGTGGCACCGTGAACTCGTATCCGCCGCTGAGGCCCTTCAGCGGATGGGCGCATTCGACCGCATCGAGCGTGTCGGCCGGTAGATCGCGCAGCTTCGTATAGGCCGTGACGCGCGCCTGCTTGAACACGCTTTCGGCAAGCGCATCGGCGAGGATCAGCAGATCGCCGTTCTTGGCCCAATTGTCTTCCGTTGCGTCGGTGACCTCATACAGGCCGTAGGCGATCTTTGGCGAAAAGCTGATGGCGCGGTTGCCGGGCAGCGTCCACGGTGTCGTGGTCCAGATCACGACGGATGCGTTGGCGAGCGCGCCATGCGCCGGCGAGGCGACCGGAAACTTCACCCACACCATATCGGAGGTGTAGTCCTCATACTCGACCTCGGCCTCGGCGAGCGCGGTCTTTTCCACCACGCTCCACATCACGGGCTTGGAGCCGCGATAGAGTGTGCCGTTGGCGGCGAACTTCATCAG
>PNLC01001006.1 GCA_013822885.1 Bradyrhizobium sp. | reverse complement strand
TCGCAGGGTTTGGAGGGGGCAATGAGTGATCCCGTGGCATCCATTGTCGTTTCGCCCGGCAGGGTCAGCCTCGATGATCTCGCGCAAGTGCTCGCAGGCGCGGCCGTCGTGCTCGAGCCGTCATTCTGGCCACGCGTCGAGGCCGCATCGGCCATCGTTACGGAAGCCGCGCGCTCGAACGTCCCGGTTTACGGCATCAATACAGGGTTCGGAAAGCTAGCGTCGAAACGCATTCCACCGGACCAGACCGCGCTGCTCCAGCGCAACCTCATCGTTTCGCATTGCTGCGGGGTAGGGCCAGTAACACCCCAACCGATCGTGCGTCTGATGATCGCGCTGAAGATCGTTTCGCTGGGGCGTGGCGCGTCGGGCGTGCGCCGAGAACTCATCGAGCAACTGCAGGCCATGCTGGCACGCGGCGTCTATCCGCTGGTGCCGCAGCAGGGATCGGTGGGAGCCTCCGGCGATCTGGCGCCGTTGGCGCACATGACGGCGGTCATGATCGGCGAAGGGCAGGCGCTCATCGGCGGAAAGATCGTGGCGGGCCGCGATGCGCTTGCCGCCGCCGGGCTCGAAGCGATTACGCTTGGACCGAAGGAAGGCCTCGCCCTGATCAACGGAACACAGTTTTCGACTGCCTACGCCATTTCCGGTTTGTTGCGCGCCCACAGTCTGTTGCGCACGGCGCTGGTGACAGGCGCGTTGTCGGTCGATGCGGCCATGGCCTCGACTGCTCCGTTTCGTCCTGAAATCCAGCAGCTGCGGGGGCAGGCCGGGCAAATCGCAGCCGGCGCGGCTCTGACGGCGTTGCTTGACGGCAGCGACATTCGCATGTCGCATCTCGAAGGCGACGAACGTGTGCAGGATCCCTATTGCCTGCGTTGTCAGCCGCAGGTGGCCGGCGCGGCCTTCGATCTAATGATGCAAGCCGCCCGCACCTTGACGATCGAGGCCAACGCCGTCACGGACAATCCGCTGGTGCTGGTCGAGACCGGAGAGATCGTCTCGGGTGGAAATTTCCACGCCGAGCCGGTCGCATTCGCCGCCGACCAGATTGCGCTGG
>PNLC01001005.1 GCA_013822885.1 Bradyrhizobium sp. | reverse complement strand
TCCTTCGCGACCACGCTGGCGCATGGGCTCGACGTGCTGGCCGCCTTCCGCAACCGCAGCGGCTCGCTGTCGAACGCCGAGCTCGCGGTGCATACCGGCCTGTCGCGGCCGACGGTGTCGCGACTGACCTACACGTTGGCGCAACTCGGCTATCTCAAGCGAGACGCGAAGGGCCGGTTCGAACTTGGGCTCGGCATTCTGGCCGCCGCCTACCCGGTTCTGTCGGCACTGAAGGTCCGGCAATTGGCGCGCCCGCTGATGCGCGATTTCGCGGCCTATTCCGGCGGCACCGTTTCCATCGCAATGCCGTTCGGCCTCGACTTCATCTATGTCGAGACGCTGCGCACCACGGACGCCGTGGCGCATCTGCCGGATGTCGGCTTCGCGAGCTCGCTGGCGCCGACCGCTGTCGGCCGCGCGCTGTTGTCTCTCTTCACCGACGAAGAGATTGCGTCCTACGTGGCAAGGGGGAAGGTCGAACGCCCCGAAGAGGCCGATTACGTGCAGACGCGAACGCTGCCCGACGTCGCGGTTTGCCGCGAGCGCGGCTTTGCAGTTTCGCTCGGCGAATGGCGGCGGGAGATATTCGGCGTCGCTGCGCCGCTCTACCGGACGCCGTCAGGCGATTGTCTTTCCGTCAATTGCGGCATCCCCTCGTTTCGCTTCAACGCCGAGCAGATCGAGCGCGAATGCGGCCCCCGTATTCTAGGCCTTGCGCGCAGCATCCGCGCGCTGGTAGCCAACGACTGAATGCCCTCGCTAGAGGGGCACGGCGCATCGCTCGAACGATGCGTAAAACATGGGGAGGGAGAGATGAACGGCTTCAAAACCGTGCTGGGCTTTGCCTTGGGTATTGCCTTCGGCACCGCCATAATGTTCAGCAGCGTTGCGCAGGCGCAGAGCGGCTATCCGAACCGGCCCATCCGGATCATCGTGCCCTACCCTGCCGGCGGCATCGTCGACATCGTCGCGCGCGCCGTGACCGAACAGGTCGGCCGCGACTGGAAACAAACGGTCGTCATCGAGGCAAGGCCGGGCGGCAACAGCAACATCGGCACCGCGGCGGT
>PNLC01001004.1 GCA_013822885.1 Bradyrhizobium sp. | reverse complement strand
CCGATACGGTCCGGTTCTACGAAGACGTTCTGGGCCTGGAAAAGGGCGCCCGGCCGAAGTTTGCGTTCCCCGGGGCGTGGATGTACAGCGAGGGCAAGGCGGTGGTGCATCTGGTCGATATTTCCAGAACCGAGGAACCACAGAAGCCGGATTCCGGCGTCGTCCATCACGTCGCGTTTGCAAGCTCCGGCTTCGACGGCATGAAACGGCGCCTGGAGCAGAAGGGCATGGCCTATGAATCTCGCCAGGTTCCAGGCGGGGATCTCTGGCAGATCTTCGTCGACGATCCGAACGGCGTCATGATCGAACTGAACTACGAGGCGGCCAAGGAGCAGAGTGAGTCAGCTCCCTCCGAGCGTATGGACGATATCGGGGCGAGGTAGCCTTTTCGGCTGAACCGCTCTATGGGTCGCATCGGACCGATGCGGCGTTTCTGCGGCCTGCTTGCGGACCCGATCCGGGAGCAGGTTGCGTTGACGCAAAGAGAAAACGCGTCAAAACAGTTAATTGGAGCCCGTTTCGTAACCATTGCCGGAACGGGCTCAGGAGATGGGTGAGTGAGCGTAACGCAGCAACAGGTTCTGGATTGCCTTGGCCGGGTGACATCGCCGCGCGGCGTCGCCCTGACCAACGCCAACGTGCTGTCGGAGATCTCGGTGACCGACGGCAAGGTGTTCTTCTCGATCAATGTCGATGCTGCAGAAGCCCGCGCATGGGAAGACGTTCGCGCGCAAGCCGAAGCCGCCGTGCGCGCAATTCCCGGTGTTACCACGGCGATGATCGCGCTGACCGCTGAGCGCAAGCCCGGATCGCCCTCGGCAGCACCTGCGCCACCCCGGCACGCACATTCGCATTCTCATTCTCCTGGCGTGCAACCGGTTTCGGCGCATCGCCCGCCGCAAGGCGCGGCGCCGTCACCGATGTCCAGGCAAGCCGAAATTCCGGGCGTTGCCGCCGTCATCGCGGTGGCGTCGGGCAAGGGCGGCGTCGGCAAGTCGACCACGGCGCTCAATCTCGCGCTGGGCCTGCGCGATCTCGGCCTGCGCGTCGGCCTGCTCGATGCGGAT
>PNLC01001003.1 GCA_013822885.1 Bradyrhizobium sp. | reverse complement strand
TGATCTACGTGTTCGTCATCACGAACCTGGACAAGCCGCTGACGGTCAAGCTCGGCATTTGCCTCGGCGCCGCCTATCTCGGCCTGCAGGCGCCGATGCTGTTCCTGAAGAACGCCATCAGCAAGCGCCAGCTCTCGATCAAGCGCGCCTTTCCCGACGCGCTCGACCTGCTGCTGATCTGCATCGAGTCCGGCATGTCGGTCGAAGTCGCCTTCCGCAAGGTCGCCAGCGAAATCGCGTCGCAATCGATTGCGCTGTCGGAGGAGTTCGCGCTGACGACGGCGGAACTGTCCTATCTGCAGGACCGCAAGGTCGCTTACGAGAACCTCGCCAAGCGCACTGGTCTGGAGGGCGTGAAGTCGGTCTGCCTGGCGCTGATGCAATCGGAACGCTACGGCACGCCGCTTGGCCAGAGCCTGCGCGTGATGGCGCAGGAAAACCGCGACATGCGGATGAACGAGGCCGAGAAGAAGGCAGCGGCGTTGCCGCCCAAGCTCACCGTGCCGATGATCCTGTTCTTCCTGCCGTGTCTGTTCATCGTGATTCTCGGACCGACCTACATCAAGATCCAGATGATGCCGTAAGGGCGTCGTGTCCCGGGCGCGATGCGGCGCGCAGCGCTGCTCGCAGAACCGGGATTTCCATTACCGCGCGGCTCGAGATAGCAGGCGTCAGACTCCGCCGCGCCCGGCTCTCCGTTCGGTTCAGCCCATCGCGAGCTTCGCGAGGTCGACCGCCTTGATCCATTCGGTCTCCGGGTAAATCATCAGCGCACCGAGCGCGAGCGCGATGCCGTAGGGGATTCCGGCCTGCCGGTCGTGCAGCCGGTTGAGCCAGGCTTGTCCCGCAAGCGGGTAGGGCAGCGGCCATTGCCGGAACTGGATCAGCAGCAGTGTCAGCGCCCCGCCGAACAGCGACGCGTAGACGAGGTACTCGAGGAGATGGTCGAAGCCGAACCAGAGCGCGACGCAGGCCACGACCTTGGCATCGCCACCGCCGACCCAGCCCATCGCGAAGCAGCCGAAGGCGACCACCAGGATCAGTGCACCCGCGGCGATGTGCATCAT
>PNLC01001002.1 GCA_013822885.1 Bradyrhizobium sp. | reverse complement strand
TTGCCAGCCCGAACTTCAACGCGATCTATCAGGGACTCGACGACACCTGGAACGGACGCGCCAGGGCGTTGAACGAGCGGCTGGCCGCGAACGACCTTCCGGTCCGCCTCAGCAACCTGTCGTCGATCTGGATGGTGCAATATACCGAGCCGTCGCGCTACAACTGGATGCTTCAATACTACCTGCGCGCCGAAGGCCTGGCGTTGAGCTGGGTCGGGACCGGACGCCTGATCTTCAGCCTGAACTACACCGACTCCGATTTCGGCGAAGTCGCCGACCGCTTCGTCGCGGCATGCGAAAAGATGAAGCGCGACGGCTGGTGGTGGCAGGATGCATCGCTGACCAATAAGAATATCAAGCGGCGGATTCTGAAAGAGATGTTCGCCAAGAAGCTTGGCCGCTGAGGCTCCATCGCCTTTTGTCATGGCCGGGCTTGTCCCGGCCATCCACGCCTCTCGTGCTGCTAACATTGCGGTCTATTGTTCCATCGTCATTCCGGGATGGTCCAAAGGACCAGACCCGGAATCTCGAGATTCCGGGTTCGATGCTTTGCATCGCCCCGGAATGACTGCGCTAGATACGTGGATGCCCGGGACAAGCCCGGGCATGACGCCTTTTCCATTGACCCGATGATCAAGCGTGCTTGACGTGCTTCTCGAGGCCGGGATCGATCAGTTCGCCCTTCATCAAAGCCAGCGGCGCCTTGTAGTACAGCTTGAGATCGCTGAAGGGGTCGGTGAGGATCTTCGTCATCCAGACCAGGCCGGTCTCGACGTCGCGGATGAAGAACAGGTGAACGGTTCGGAACAGGAGACCGCCGATGCCGACCGCGAGCCAGATCTTGGCAACCTGGCGCATGAAGTCCGCAGTCGAAGTCCAGGGATCGAACAGGCCGAACAGCGTCGGATCGAGATAGAGCACCAGCGGCGACAGCGCCCAGATCGTCATCAGTACGACCTTGCGCTGCAGGTTGTAGCCGACCTTGATCTCTTCCTTGTGCTCGTGGGTCGCCTGGTTGACGTGGTCATACCCCTTCGGCTCGAAGAAGAAGTGACCGGCCTGCCGCGT
>PNLC01001001.1 GCA_013822885.1 Bradyrhizobium sp. | reverse complement strand
CGCGTGTTCGCGAGATCATGCACCGGTCATGCCAACCATCACTTCATCGGGCACTTCTGGGCGAAGCGGTCCTGGTCGTCCTTGACGATGGTGGCCACCGTCTTGAGCGAGAGCTGGCCGTCGGCGTCCTTGACCACGTCCTGCAGGTAGAAGTTCTGGATCGGAATCTGGTTGTTGCCGTACTTGAACGGACCGCGCACCGACTTGAAGTTCACCTTCTTCATCTCGGCCCGCATCTCGTCCTTCTTCGACGTGTCGCCCTTGACCGCGACCACCGCGCTGTTGATCAGGTTCGCCGCGTCATAGGACTGCGCGCCGTAGAAGGTCGGGCGCAGGCCCGTGTACTTCTTGCGATAGTCCTCGACGAACTTCTTGTTCTCGGGGAACGGCAGGTCGTTGACCCACTGCTGGGCGCCGGGAACGCCGAGCGCGTTTTCCTTTTGCAGCGGCAGCGACAATTCGTCGATGGTGAAGGCCGTATAGAGCGGGATCTGCGCCTTGATGCCGGCCTGCGCATACTGATTGAGGAACTGCACGCCGGCAGCGCCCGGATAGAACACGAAGATCGACTCGGCCTTGGAGTTCTTGGCCTTGGTCAGTTCGGCGGAGAAGTCGAGCTGGCTCGGCCAAACCGTGTATTCCTCGCCCACTACCTCACCCTTGAACGTGCTCTTGACGCCGGCCAGCATGTCCTTGCCCGCTGCGTAGTTCGGGCCGATCAGGAACACCGACTTGACGCCCTTCTGGTTCATGTAGGTGCCGACCGCCTGCGGGGTCTGGTCGTTCTGCCAGGAGGTCGAGAACACGTAAGGCGAGCAGAGGTCGCCGGCGAGTTGCGAGGGACCGGCATTGGCCGAGATCAGGAAGGTCTTGGCGTCGACCGCGGTCTTCAGCGAAGCCAGCAGCACGTTCGACCAGATATAGCCGGCGATGAAATCGACCTTGTCGGACTGGATCAGTTTTTCGGTCTTCTGCTTGCCGACGTCCGGCTTCTGGCCGTCGTCTTCGTAGATTACCTCGACCGGCTTGCCGCCCATCTTGCGGCCCAGATGGTCGAGCGCCAGCTCGAACGAG
>PNLC01001000.1 GCA_013822885.1 Bradyrhizobium sp. | reverse complement strand
GGCGACGATATCGGCGCGATGCACCATCACGTCGGCGATGCGGCGTTCGTGCAGGCCGAGGATATTGCGCAGCATGGTGCGCTCGATGGCGGAGAATCCGACATCGTCCGGGGTCGACGCGTCGAGTACGACCTGAAGATCGGCGCGGACCGAGCCCGCCTTCCAGCCGAACAGGGTGCGGATTGCCCGCATCAGCCAGTTTTCGGCGGCCGGGCGCAGCACCTCGCCTTCCTGCACCACCACCGGCAGGTTGGGTGTATCGCGCGAGTTGTCTTGCTTGGGGTCGGAGTCCGGCATTGTCAGTCCATTCGCTCCCGGTCCGCGTAAGGGTCGGGAATGCCGAGATGGGCGAGGATCTCCTGTTCGAGACCCTCCATCGCCTCGGCGTCGTCGTCGTTCTCGTGGTCGTACCCGATCAAATGCAGGAACCCGTGAACCGCAAGATGGCTGAGGTGATGGTCGAACGGTTTTTGTTCGTCGTCGGCCTCCTGCCGCGTGGTCTGGTAGGCGATGGCGATGTCGCCGAGCATCCGCGGCATGTCGGAGGGCGTGGCGGTGCCGGTCGGCTGTAGCGCCGGGAACGACAGTACGTTCGTCGGCTTGTCGATGCCGCGCCAGTTGCTGTTGAGCGTGCGAATCCCGGAATCATCGGTCAGCATCACTGCCAGTTCGGCGTCGCCGACATCGGCGCCGGCGATCTCGGCCGCGGCGTTAATGGCACGATGGATCACCGCCTCCGCGTCCGGCTCGGTCTGCCAGCAATCGGCGACAACGAGAACTTCGGTCAGGGGCGGAGCGGACGACACGATCTTTCCGGGTCCTGGCGTTCCAGGGCTTTGAGTTGCGGGGATTTGCATTCCGATATTCGGGTTGCGGCCGGAGCCTGCACGCGGCAGGTCCACGGCCGAACCTTTTGCTTTCAAGGTCTGGCGGTTGCCGGCTTTTGCGGCAATCCCTCGTAGGCGGCCACGATCCGCGCCACCAATTCATGGCGGATGACGTCTTCGGCGGTGAACCTCACCTGTGCGATGCCCTCGACGCCGTCGAGCAACTTGACGGCCTCGGCAAGTCCCGAGG
>PNLC01000999.1 GCA_013822885.1 Bradyrhizobium sp. | reverse complement strand
CCTTCTTCTCGCGCAAGGCCGCCGAGATCGGCTTCCAGCTGCCGGAGCCCGGCCATTACGCCATCGGCGCGCTGTTCATGCCGAAGGAGACGGCGTGGCGGAAGGTGATCCAGAGCATCATCGCCGAACAGATCAAGGAAGAAGGCCTGCTGCTGCTCGGCTGGCGCGACGTGCCGACCGACAATTCCTCGCTCGGCGAAACCGTCAAGCCGACCGAACCCGCCAACATGCAGGTGTTCATCGGCCGCAACGGCACCGCCAAGAGTGAGGAGGAGTTCGAGCGCAGGCTCTACATCCTGCGCAAATCGATCTCGCAGGCGATCTATCAGCGCCGCGAGCGCGGGCTGGCCGGCTACTACCCGGTCTCGATGTCGTGCCGCACCGTCATCTACAAGGGAATGTTCCTCGCCGACCAGCTCGGCAAGTACTACCCCGACCTGCACGAAGCCGATTTCGAAAGCGCGCTGGCGCTGGTGCATCAGCGCTTCTCGACCAACACCTTCCCGGCCTGGTCGCTGGCGCATCCCTACCGCATGATCGCCCACAACGGCGAAATCAACACGCTGCGCGGCAACGTCAACTGGATGGCGGCGCGCCAGGCCTCCGTGCAATCAGAGCTTTACGGCAAGGACATCAGCCGGCTGTGGCCGATCTCGTATGAGGGCCAGAGCGACACCGCCTGCTTCGACAACGCGCTCGAATTCCTGGTGCAGGGCGGCTACTCGCTGCCGCACGCGGTCATGATGATGATTCCGGAAGCCTGGGCCGGCAATCCGTTGATGGATGAGACGCGCCGCGCCTTCTACGAATATCACGCCGCGCTGATGGAGCCGTGGGACGGCCCGGCCGCGATCGCCTTTACCGACGGCCGCCAGATCGGCGCCACGCTCGACCGCAACGGGCTTCGCCCGGCGCGCTACCTCGTCACCAGGGACGACCGCATCGTGATGGCGTCCGAGATGGGCGTGCTGAAAATCCCCGAGGACGAGATCGTCACCAAGTGGCGGCTGCAGCCCGGCAAGATGCTGCTGGTCGACCTCGAACAGGGACGCCTGATTCCCGACGACGAGATCAAGTCTGAT
>PNLC01000998.1 GCA_013822885.1 Bradyrhizobium sp. | reverse complement strand
ACCGCGCGCTGATGGGCTCGAACATGCAGCGCCAGGCGGTGCCGCTGGTTCGCGCCGAGGCGCCGTTCGTCGGCACCGGCATGGAAGGCGTGGTCGCCCGTGACTCGGGCGCTGCGATTGCCGCCCGCCGTTCCGGCGTGATCGACCAGATCGACGCCACCCGCGTCGTGATCCGCGCCACCGAGGATCTCGATCCCACCAAGTCGGGCGTCGATATCTACCGGCTGATGAAGTACCAGCGTTCCAACCAGTCGACCTGCATCAACCAGCGTCCGCTGGTGAAGGTCGGCGACATCGTCAGGAAGGGCGACATCATCGCCGACGGTCCCTCGACCGATCTCGGCGAGCTCGCGCTTGGCCGCAACGTGCTGGTCGCGTTCATGCCGTGGAACGGCTACAACTTCGAAGACTCGATCCTGCTCTCCGAGCGGATCGTGAAGGACGACGTCTTCACCTCGATCCACATCGAGGAGTTCGAGGTGATGGCCCGCGACACCAAGCTCGGACCTGAGGAAATCACCCGCGACATTCCGAACGTCTCGGAAGAAGCGCTGAAGAACCTCGACGAAGCCGGTATCGTCTATATCGGCGCCGAAGTCCGCGCCGGCGACATCCTGGTCGGCAAGATCACGCCGAAGGGCGAAAGCCCGATGACGCCGGAAGAAAAGCTCCTGCGCGCCATCTTCGGCGAAAAGGCTTCCGACGTCCGCGATACCTCGCTCCGCGTGCCCCCGGGCGTGCAGGGCACGATCGTGGAAGTGCGCGTGTTCAACCGTCACGGCGTCGACAAGGACGAGCGTGCGCTGGCGATCGAGCGGGAAGAGATCGAGCGTCTGGCCAAGGACCGCGACGACGAACAGGCGATCCTCGACCGCAACGTTTACGGCCGCCTCGCGGAGCTCCTGGAAAACCGCCAGGGCATCGCGGGTCCCAAGGGCTTCAAGAAGGACACCAAGATCACGCGCGCCGTGCTCGAGGAGTACCCGAAGTCGCAGTGGTGGATGTTTGCCTCGCCGAACGACAAGCTGATGAGCGAAATCGAGGCGATGCGGAAGCAGTACGACGAATCGAAGAAGGGCCTTG
>PNLC01000997.1 GCA_013822885.1 Bradyrhizobium sp. | reverse complement strand
GACATAGGACCCGAGCGAGAGGCCGACGACATGCGAACGGCCGGATGGAATATGTTCGCGGATGATGGTCGCGACCATATCCGCGGATTGCTCCAGCGATCGCCACGGCACCCGGCGGCTCAGCCCATGGCCAGGCAGATCGGGCGCGAGACAGCTGAAGTCGGTCAGCTGCTGAAATTGCCGTTGCCACATCCAACCGCTGGTACCGATAGCATGCAGGAAAACGATGTAAGGCCGGTCCGAATGGATTGAACCGCGGAGATGAAGCATTACTGATACCGGTAGGCGGGAGGGGTAATCGTATCGGATCGCGGAGCCGCAATCCGGTGGTCACTTCGAGGCGAAGCGTACGTTGAGTTTATCATCGGGCGTGCGAGCCGGCCGCTATTGCGCACTGCGGCCCCGGTGATGCCTCTACTTCGCCCCGATCCTGCCCTCAGTTCCCGCCTGCAGCCGCTTGATGTTTTCGGTGTGCTTCCAGAATAAGAGCAGCGTCAGCACGACGAACAGCGACGCCAGCGCGGGGTGGCCGAACCACCACAAAAACAGTGGCGTGACGAAGGCTGCGACCAGCGCCGCGAGCGACGAGTAGCGCGAGGTGACGGCGATCGCGAGCCAGATCAGGCAGAACACCACGGCCGCGGGCCAGAACAGCCCGATAAGCACGCCGATATAGGTCGCGACGCCCTTGCCGCCGTTGAACTTGAGCCAGACCGGAAACAGGTGGCCGAGGAACGCGCCGAGCGCCGCCAGCATCGCCGCGTAGGGGCCGCCGTAGTAGCCCATGATGACCACCGCGAGCGTACCCTTTAATGCGTCGCCCAGCAGCGTCGCCGCCGCAAGGCCTTTGCGGCCGGTGCGCAGCACGTTGGTGGCGCCGATATTGCCGGAGCCGATCGAACGCAGATCCTGCGTGCCGGCGAGTTTGGTCAGCACCAGCCCGAACGGAATCGAGCCGAGCAAATAGCCGAACAGGAACGCGAGCACGAGGAATGCGTCCGTCATCACCGTTGCTCCTCCGCCAGCGCGTTCGGCCCGCTAGACATGCTCATAGACCGTTCGTCCGCCCACGATAGTACGGAC
>PNLC01000996.1 GCA_013822885.1 Bradyrhizobium sp. | reverse complement strand
AGGGCAGGGGCAACTATGTCGACGACCTGAAGCTGCCGGGCATGCTGCACGGCGATTTCGTCCGGTCGCCGCACGCGCATGCGCGCGTCAAGAAGATCGACGACACCGAGGCGCTGAAGGTGCCGGGCGTGCTCGCCGTCATCACCGCCGAGACGCTGAAGACGGTCAATCTCGCCTGGATGCCGACGCTCGCCGGCGACGTGCAGATGGTGCTGGCCGACGGCAAGGTGCTGTTCCAGAATCAGGAGGTCGCCTTCGTGGTCGCGACCGACCGCTACGCGGCCGACGACGGCATCAACAAGGTGGTGGTCGAATACGAGCCGTTGCCGGTCGTGATCGATCCGTTCAAGGCGATGGACAAGGATGCGCCCGTGCTGCGCGAGGACCTCGCCGGCAAGACCACGGGCGCGCATGGTCCGCGCAAGCATCACAACCACGTCTTCGAGTGGACGGTCGGTGACAAGGACCTGACCGACGCCGCGTTCAAGAAGGCGGATGTGACGATCAAGGAGATGCTCTCCTACCATCGCACCCATCCGTCGCCGCTGGAGACCTGCCAGTGCGTCTGCTCGTTCGACAAGATCAAGGGCGAGCTGTCGATCTGGGGTACCTTCCAGGCCCCGCATGTGATCCGCACCGTCGTGGCGCTGATTGCGAAAATTCCGGAGCACAAGATCCATGTGATCTCGCCGGATATCGGCGGCGGGTTTGGTAACAAGGTCGGCGCCTATCCCGGTTATATCTGCGCAGCGGTGGCTTCGATCGTCACCGGCAAGCCGGTGAAATGGGTCGAGGACCGCATCGAGAACCTGACGGCGACCTCGTTCGCGCGCGATTACCACATGACGACGGAGATCGCCGCAACGAAAGAGGGCAAGGTGACGGGTCTGCGCGTGCACGTGCTGGCCGATCACGGCGCGTTCGATGCCTGCGCCGATCCGTCGAAATGGCCGGCCGGCTTCTTCAACATCGTCACGGGATCGTATGATTTCCCGACCGCGCATCTAGCGGTCGACGGCATCTACACCAACAAGGCGCCGGGCGGCGTCGCCTATCGATGCTCGTTCCGCGTCACCGAGGCGGCGTA
>PNLC01000995.1 GCA_013822885.1 Bradyrhizobium sp. | reverse complement strand
GCGACCATGTCGCGCTTGTCGGGAGGCGTTCGCACCAGCGCCCAGAATACCGGCCGGTCGACCGGCTGCAGCGTCGACAGCGTCCAGTCGAGCCAGCGGTCGACGCCGGCACGCGCCTTCGGCGAGGCCGGGTAGATCGGCGAACTCTGCCCATATGCCATGCAGAGATAGCGCATCACGGAATTGGATTCCCACAGCACATAGTCGCCGTCCACCAGCGTCGGCACGCGGGCGTTGGGATTCATCGCCAGATAGGGCGCCTCGTTGTTCTTGCCGAACTGCATGCCGGCGTCGATGCGCTCATAGTCGAGTCCGAGTTCGGCGAGGCACCACAGCACTTTTTGCACATTGACCGAATTGGCCCGGCCCCAGACGGTGAGTTGTTGTTTCTTGTTGTCGGCCACGCCTCTGTCGCTCCCGTTGATCTTGTCGATGCGTTCATAGCCGAAGATCAGCGAAAATGCGCGGAGTTTTGCGCAGAGCACGGTCGCAAAATCAGGCGCAAAAAAATCGAGCCCGCCGCGGTGCGGCGGAGCCCGATGTTAGTTTAACGCGTCGCTATGCCAGCCGGTCAGCGGCCGAAGAACAACCACAGAAGGATGATTACCGGAATCGGCACACCCACCAGCCAAAGCAAAAGTCCTTTACCCATCGCAGCCTCCTCGATTTCTCATTCGCGAAGACAACGCGCTTCAACATGCGTGGTTCCCGGACTGAATTTGTCGTCAGAAGAGGGAACGTTTCATGATGTGGGAATTTCCGGGAGCGATAAGCTAATTCGAAACAGCGAGCAGCCGTCGCCATCGACGGCCTCGCGTCTCCTACCAGTGGCCGGTGTTCGGCATAGAGCTCCACGGCTCGGCCGGCGGCTTCGGCTCGCCCTTCTGCAGCAGCTCGATCGAATGCAGGTCGGGCGAACGGACGAACGCCATGCTGCCGTCGCGCGGCGGCCGGTTGATGGTGATGCCGGCCTTCATCAGGCGGTCGCAGGTCGCGTAGATGTCGTCGACCTCATAGGCAAGGTGCCCGAAGTGGCGATCCTCGCCGTACTTCTCCTCGTCCCAATTGTAGGTGAGTTCGACGAGCGGCGCA
>PNLC01000994.1 GCA_013822885.1 Bradyrhizobium sp. | reverse complement strand
CCTGTCCGGGCGGCAGGTCGACCTGCGAAGGATCGCCGGTGATGATCATGCGGCTGTTCTCGCCCAGTCGCGTCAGGAACATCTTCATCTGCATCGTCGTCGTGTTCTGGGCTTCGTCCAGAATGACGACGGCATTGGTCAGCGTCCGGCCGCGCATGAACGCCAGCGGCGCGATCTCGATTTCGCCGGCCTGCAGCGCGCGCTCCACGATGCGTGAATCCATCAGATCGTACAGCGCGTCGTAGATCGGCCTTAAGTATGGATCGACCTTCTCGCGCAGATCGCCGGGCAGGAAGCCGAGCCGCTCGCCGGCTTCGACCGCGGGCCGCGACAGGATGATGCGGTCGACTTCCTTGCGTTCGAACAATTGCGCAGCATGTGCGACCGCCAGCCAGGTCTTGCCGGTGCCGGCGGGGCCGACGCCGAACACCAGTTCATGGCGCTTCAATGCACGGATGTAGGAATCCTGCGCGGCCGTGCGTGCCCGCACCGGACGCTTGCGCAGGTTGATGGTCTCGAACGTGGTCTTGGCGGTCTTGGCGTCGAATTCGAACAGCGAGCCCTGCGCGATCACGGCTCGGATCGCGCCTTCGACTTCGCCCTGCGAGAGATCGTGGCCCTCAAGCGCCTGTGCATAGAGCGTCTCCAGCACGCGCCGTGCGGCATCGCAGCCGTCGCGGGAGCCCGCGATGGTGATGTGGTTGCCGCGCGAGTCGACGACGACGCCGAGCCGCCGTTCGACCAGCGCGAGGTTCTGGCCGTAGGGGCCGACCAGCGCAGAAGCCGCGCGGTTGTCGTCGAAGTCGATGACGACCTGGGTCTCGGGCGGAATTTGCATGTCGCGGTCAAATTTGCGGCTGGGAGCAAGCGAAGGTGAATCCGATGCGCTTTTTGGCAAGGGTTCAGGCTCCCATGGTCTTTTGAGAAGAGTGGATCAACGGAGATGGATCGATCGCGGGCGACGGAACGGATGGCATCGCCTGTGAGGAGGTGGAGGCAAGTTCGCCGAGCAGGCTGTATCGCTCCAGGCTGTCGATCGTGACCGGCAGCACCTTGCCGATGATGTCGGGGGAGGCGAACACGTGCGCGGGCTG
>PNLC01000993.1 GCA_013822885.1 Bradyrhizobium sp. | reverse complement strand
GGCGAAACCATCGCCGCCGTCGAGCTTCGCGAACTTGCCATGAACATGCCGGCGGTGGGACGGGCGCTGGTGACGATCCATCGAAAATATCGTCAGTCGATCGAGCAGGCCGGATTGCTGGCGGCGAGGTTGGGCGAGGACCGGCAATCCGATGTGCCGGCGCTGCCGTCAACGCCGTTCGAGGAAGTCCGCGACTTCTTCTATCTGCGTCACAACTACATTGCCGAACTCGACGAAGCCGCCGAAGCCCTCGCGCAGGCGATGCACTTTCCGATCGGACGGATGGACACCGCGCTCGCGGCCTATCTGGCCGATCGTCACGGCGTCAAGCTGGTGCTCGAGACGATCGACGATCTGCCCTCGGGCAATGAACGGAAATTCGATTCGAGGACCAATACGCTCTATCTCGCACCAGGCCTGCGGCCGGGCCAGCGCGCCTTTCAATTGGGAACTCAGATCGCGATGCTGGCGTTCGATCGGGAATTAACCGATCTGGTCGATGGCGCCGGATTTTCCAGCCAGGAGGCGCGCGGGCTTGCGCGCATCGGGCTTGCCAACTATTTCGCCGGCGCGCTGATCATGCCGTATGGGCGTCTGTTGGCGGCAGCCGAAGCGCGCGGCTATGACATCGAACTGCTGGGATACGAGTTCGGCGTCGGTTTCGAGACGGTCTGTCACCGGCTGAGCACGCTGCAGCGACAGGGCGCCCGTGGCGTGCCATTCTTCTTCATCCGGGTCGACCGCGCAGGAAATATCTCGAAGCGGCAATCGGCGACCGATTTTCACTTCTCGCGGGTCGGCGGCACCTGTCCGCTCTGGAACGTCTACGAAGCGTTTGCGAGCCCCGGACGTATCCTGACGCAGCTCGCGCGCATGCCGGACGAGCGAACCTATCTGTGGATCGCTCGCACGGTGACGCATGCGCGGGGCAAATACGGCGCGCCGACCAAGACGTTCGCCATCGCCCTGGGCTGCGACGTGCGGCATGCCGAGCGCGTGGTGTATTCGCAAGGCATCAACCTCAAGACCTCGAATGCAACGCCGATCGGGATGGGTTGCAAGGTCTGCGAGCGCCCGGATTGCGCGCAGCGCGCCTTT
>PNLC01000992.1 GCA_013822885.1 Bradyrhizobium sp. | reverse complement strand
CCGGCCGGTGGTCATGGGATAGACCATCACCAGCTTGATCTTCTTGTCCGGACCGATGACGAACACGTTGCGGACTGTCTGGTTGTCGGCGGGCGTGCGCGTGAGCGGATCGCCCGACGTCGAGGCCGGCAGCATGTCGTAGAGCTTGGAGACGTTGAAATCGGTGTCGCCGATCATCGGGTAGTTCGGCGCCGCGCCTTGCGTCTCCGCGATGTCCTCGGACCATTTCGCGTGCCTGTCGACGGCATCGACGCTCAGTCCCATCAGCTTGACGCCGCGCTTGTCGAATTCCGGCTTCAATTTTGCGAGAGCGCCGAGCTCGGTAGTGCAAACCGGCGTGAAGTCCTTCGGGTGCGAGAACAACAGCGCCCAGCTGTTCCCGATCCAGTCGTGGAATTTAATTTTGCCCTCGGTGGTCTGGGCTTCGAAATCAGGGGCGGTTGCGCCAATCTGGAGTGCCATGATACGACCTCATCTCGTTCTAGTTACAGGAGAATTTGTCCTGGTGATTATAGGTGCCGGGTGCGGTCAATGGAACCGCTTCACGTAAAAGGCGAGATCCTTCTCCGCAAGTGCGGAACTCCTAGCACCTTCTTTTAAACTGCGCGCATGCGGTGAAAAAAACCCGTTGCCCACCGTGGTCCGGGTTGCCCCGGAATGGCCTTTTATGGTCTTCAACACGCCCGACGGGTTTGCCACCCGGAGCACATCTGGCTGAACCGTGATCAACGTCACAGCGACCAATTGGCAACCATGTAGAAATCTAGAAATGCCGGTTTCGAATCGTTAACCGCTCGTTCATGCCCGGTATGGAAAAGCTGGACCCCAGAAAAAGAAATTGAGAAGTGCAAACTATGCCTGCCCCGACTGCTGAAGCATCCGCCGAAACCTCCGTCGTTCCGCAACCGTCCTGCCGCCAGACCGCAGCCCATGCGCTCACCATCGTGCGCGATGGCGTGATCACCGGCGAAGGGCCCACCACGAAGGGCCGCATTCACTTTTCCCGTGCGCTCGATGCCGATGACGCCGCCTGGTGCGCGCGCATCCTGACCGCTTCTGCCGTCGAGCATCAGCCGGTGAGCCGCGCCGAGGCCGAGGC
>PNLC01000991.1 GCA_013822885.1 Bradyrhizobium sp. | reverse complement strand
GGTCCCGGAATCTGCAGAAAATGCCTTCCAGTATGCACGGTCATGGGCGTCCTTCCCGGTATAGCCTTGGTTTCGCGACGGTCGAATATCACTATTTGGCGGGCTTGTCCCCCGCCCGGCGGAGGCCGTCAATGCATAAGGAGCGGAGCTCTGCTTGCCAAGGCGGATGCCGGCAGGCATGAGACTGACCAGCATCCAACGAGATCACGGCAACGGCGGCAACAGGACCGAAAAACCGCAAGATTCGGCCGAAACTTGATCCCATCCCCTGCCACAAAGGAAACCATCCATGGCTGAACTCACCCTCGACGTCGCCCGCAAGATCCTTGATGCTGCGCTTGCGAAAGGCGTCGAGAAGAAACTGAAGCCACTGGTCATCACCATTCTGGACGCTCGCGGCTGCGTGAAGGTCACGGCGGCGCAGGATGGCACCAGCCTGATGCGGGCCGAGATTGCGCATGGCAAAGCCTATGGCGCGCTCGCGCTGGGCATGGGCTCGCGGGCGCTGTTCCAGCGCGCGCAGGAGCAGGCCTATTTCGTCAGCGCGGTGAATACCATGGCACAGGGCCGTCTGGTGCCGGTGCCCGGCGGCGTGCTGATCCAGGGTGACGGCGGCCTGCTCGGCGCTGTCGGCGTCAGCGGCGACACGTCGGACAATGACGAGATCTGCGCCGTCGCTGGCATCGAAGCCGCCGGACTGAAAGCGGCCGTAGGGTAATTACCGCCCCGTCCACGAAGGCTTGCGTTTCTCGCCAAAAGCCTTGAGGCCTTCCTTGGCGTCTTCGGTCATCGCCAGCAGCGCGATCTGGCTCTCGGTGTAGGCGATGCTCTCGTCGAACGACATCGAAGCGATCGCGCGCATGGCGTACTTGCCGCGTCGGATCGCGGTCGGCGACTTGTTGACGAGGCGGCTCACCAGCCAATCGACTTTGGCGTCGAGCTCGGCAGCCGGCACAACATAGTTGAGAAGCCCGGCGGCCTGCGCGGTGCGGGCGTCGAACGGCTCGCCGGTCAGCGACCATTCGCTGACGAGGCGCCTTGGCGCGATCGACTGCAACAGGCTCAGAACCTGCATCGGAAACACGCCGACCTTGACCTC
>PNLC01000990.1 GCA_013822885.1 Bradyrhizobium sp. | reverse complement strand
CGTTCGGTTCCCTTGGCGACCGTCGGATAGTTGATCGGCTGGATGTAGATGCCGTGTTCTTCGAGCAGGATGTCGGACGCCAGCTTGCACCTCTCGGGATCACCGACGAACAGCGGCACGATATGGGTCTCGCTCGACATGACAGGCAGGCCTGCGGCGTTGAGAATCGCCTTCACTCGGGCGGCGCGGTCCTGGTGGCGCTCACGCTCCCAGTTCGAGCCCTTCAGGTGGCGGATCGCAGCGGTCGCGGCCGAGCAGATCGCCGGCGGTAGCGCGGTCGTGAAGATGAAGCCCGGCGCATAGGAGCGGACCGCATCGATGATGTCGGCCTTGCCGGCGATGTAGCCGCCGAGGCAGCCGAACGCCTTGGCGAGCGTGCCTTCCAGCACGTCGATGCGATGCATGACGCCGTCGCGTTCGGCGATGCCGCCGCCGCGCGGGCCGTACATGCCGACCGCGTGGACCTCATCGACATAGGTCATGGCGTCGTATTTCTCGGCGAGATCGCAGATTTTTGCGAGGGGGGCGACATCGCCGTCCATCGAATACAGGCTCTCGCAGGCGATCAGCTTGGGCCGGTCGGGTCCGGCCGCGATCAGGAGTTCTTCGAGATGCGCGACGTCGTTATGGCGGAAGATCTGCCGCTCGCAGCCGGCCTGGCGCACGCCTTCGATCATCGAATTGTGGTTCAGCGCGTCAGATAGAATGAGGCAGTTCGGAATGAGCTTTGCGATCGTCGAGATGCCGGTCTGGTTCGAGACGTAGCCCGAGGTGAACAGCAGCGAGGCTTCCTTGCCGTGCAGGTCGGCCAGTTCGTGCTCTAGCTGCACAAGCGGATGATGGGTGCCGGCGATGTTGCGGGTGCCGCCGGCGCCGGTGCCGACGCGCGTCGCGGTCTCGACCATGGCGCCGACCACTTTCGGATGCTGCCCCATGCCAAGATAGTCGTTGGAGCACCAGATCACGACGTTGCGCGGACCCTTCGGCGAGTGCCAGACCGCATGGGGAAATCGTCCCGCGATCCGCTCGAGGTCGGCAAAAACGCGATAGCGCCGCTCGTCATGCAGGCGGTTGAGGGCGGTGCTGAAAAATTGGCTGTAG
>PNLC01000989.1 GCA_013822885.1 Bradyrhizobium sp. | reverse complement strand
CTCGTATTTCGGATCGAGCGGAAGCTGCGCAGGATCGGGCTCCTCCCGCCGGTACATCGCGTCCTGCGGGTCCGCCGGCGGCAGCAGCATTCGGCTGCCGCCATAACCGGGCTGCTGTTCATAGGAGGGCTGCTGATAACGCCCGCCCTGCGGCCCGTCGCCGAACAGGAATTCGATGAAGCCGCCGCCCATCTGCGAGCGCCCGGCATAGGCCATGCGCGGCGCAGGGTGCGGCGGCTGGTAGGAATAAATCATTCGTTCACCGCCCGACCGCCGCGCATCGAATGCAGCGGCCTCACCGGCGAAGCAAAGGCAGGAAACGCTCGCAAGGAGCGCCAAAGAGAGTTTTCCGGACATCGACGTACTCTGTACTGTTTCGTCACTGCGGGTCGGCAACCGCGACCAGACGGCGCCGTTGCGTGCGATCAATACAAATGAAAACCTGATCGGTTTGGTAAACGAAAACGGCGTTTCGATTCACCACGTCGTCAATCGCGCCCGGATTTGCCCGGTAGCGTTTATTTTGAATGAACGCGGCACCCTCATGGTTAACCGCTGGTGTGCGGCAAATGGCAAAGCGCCGCCATGAGACGTTCCGGCGTGAACCTCACGTTAAATCGCGTCGGTGTAAGACTTCAGGGTATTTAGAGGGGTAGGGAAGACTCATGTCGGTTACTCGCAAGCGTTTTCGTATCGAACAAGCCATTTTGGGGGACGCTCCCATCTCCATGCCTGTCGAAGGCGGCGAGATCGGACCGATGCATCGCGAGATCATGGCCGAGCTGCGCGCCATCCGGACGCAGATGGCATCCGTCAGCCCGGCGCGCGCCGCAGCCGATGCCACGACCGCGACCGTTAACGCTGAAGTCAACCGCGAGGTTGCCGACGCCCAGGCTCTGCTGGAAACCTACCGCGCCCAGATCGAGCAGTGCGAGAAGCTGAAGGTCGAACTCGACCTCATTCATGACGCGATCAACCGCACCAAGCGCGAAATCGCAACCCTGCACGGCACGAGCTTTGACGGCCAGGAAATGGCCAAGGTCAATGGCGAGCTCGGCGCCGTCGTCGGCGGCACCGAACAGGCCACGCAGCAGATTCTCGA
>PNLC01000988.1 GCA_013822885.1 Bradyrhizobium sp. | reverse complement strand
AATGCTGCCGAGGAACAACACGACCACGCTGGCCGGCCAGGTCGGCTGTCCCAGCAGATCGAACATGACGCGAATGAAGCCGTAGATTGCGACCTTGGTCATGACCCCGCTCATCAGCGCGGACACGTGGCTCGGCGCGGCGGGATGGGCGAGCGGCAACCAGACATGCAACGGAACCAGGCCGGCCTTGGAGCCGGCGCCGAGCAGCATCAGAACCAGCACCAGTGTCGCCGCATAGGGCGTATGCTGCGCGGCGCGAATGGCTGCAAATCCGTAGTCTCCCGCCGGTCCCGCCAGCAGGCCGAACGCGAGCAGCAGCGCGAGCGTGCCGAAGCTTGCCATCACGAGATAGACGTAACCGGCCCTGGCGTTGCCCCGTTCGCGATGATGCGCCATGACAAGCGCCCACGACGCCAGCGACATGAACTCCCAGCACAGCAGATAGGAGAAGGCGTCGTCCGCCAGCACCACGAGGTTCATGCCGGCGAGAAAGGCGGGGAAAAAGGGAAGCACGCGGTGCGGCGCGGGGTCATGATGGCCGTAGCCGAGGCCATAGAGACTTGCCGACACCCCACCCAGATTGATGACCACGAGGAAGAACGAGGCCAGTGCGTCGAGGCGGAAGTGCGCGCCAAGCCACGGCAGTCCAACCGGCAGGGTGAGCGTGGTGGCGTCAGCGGCACCGCCGATCAGGCTGCGCAACGCGCCGGCCAGCGCAATCGCCGATACGGCCAGTGTCATACCGTAGATGACGGGCGTCGAGAACTTCGATCGGCTAGAAGCGATCGCCAGCACGGCCAGTCCGAGCAATCCGGCGACACAAACCATTTGCAGGGCGACGGCGGACATTATTTGCGCGTCCTCGCTCCACTCGATACCACGTTCTCTAGCTGACCTTCCGGGTGAGTTCGTCCCGTGGCGTTTTTCAGCCGCACGCCGCGCCCCCCGCCGTCACTGCTCGCGCCATCGTCGATCAATTCGATGCCGGAGGCCTCGAGCGCGGTGATCAGCTTCACCAGCGAATCGACATTGCCCCTAATCATTGTCTCACTCGCTTCCATGCGCTGGATGGTCGGCACCGAAAGCCCCGACAACTCCGCGAG
>PNLC01000987.1 GCA_013822885.1 Bradyrhizobium sp. | reverse complement strand
TCGGCGCTCGACCTCGTGCTGTTCTATCTGTTCTTCGAAGGCGGCCTGATCCCGATGTTCCTGATCATCGGCGTCTGGGGCGGCCCGCGCCGGGTCTATGCGTCCTTCAAGTTCTTCCTTTACACGCTGCTCGGCTCGGTCCTGATGCTGCTCGCGATCATGGCACTGTACTGGAACGCCGGCACCACCGACATCCCGACCCTGATGAACACGGCGGTGCCACGCAGCTTGCAGACCTGGGCGTGGCTGGCGTTCTTTGCCTCGTTTGCGGTGAAGATGCCGATGTGGCCGGTGCACACCTGGCTGCCGGACGCCCACGTCGAGGCGCCGACCGCGGGCTCGGTGATCCTGGCGGCGATCCTCCTGAAGATGGGCGGCTACGGCTTCCTGCGGTTCTCGCTGCCGATGTTCCCGCTGGCGTCGCACGATTTCGCCTGGATCATCTTCACGCTCTCGGCGATTGCGATCATCTACACATCGCTGGTGGCCTTGATGCAGGAAGACATCAAGAAGCTGATCGCCTATTCGTCGGTGGCCCATATGGGCTTCGTCACGATGGGCATCTTCGCCGGCACCACGCAGGGCGTGGCCGGCGGCGTGTTCCAGATGATCTCGCACGGCATCGTCTCGGGCGCGCTGTTCCTCTGTGTCGGCATCGTCTACGACCGCATGCATACCCGCGAGATCGCGGCCTATGGCGGGCTGGTGAACCGGATGCCGCTCTACGCGCTGGTATTCATGGTCTTCACCATGGCCAATGTCGGTCTGCCCGGCACGTCGGGCTTCGTCGGCGAATTCATGACGCTGCTCGGCACCTTCAAGGTCTCGATCCCGACCGCGACATTTGCGACGCTCGGCGTGATCCTGTCGGCGGCCTATGCGCTGTGGCTGTACCGGAAGGTGGTGTTCGGCGCGCTGACAAAGCCGGCGCTGGCCAGCATCAAGGACCTGACGTTCCGCGAGGGCCTGCTGCTGTTTCCGCTGGTGTTCCTGACCATCCTGTTCGGCGTCTATCCGAAGCCGGTGCTCGACATGTCGGCGGCCTCGGTCCAGCAACTCGTCAATAATTACAATACCGCCGTGACTGCCGTGAAGGCAGCCGCG
>PNLC01000986.1 GCA_013822885.1 Bradyrhizobium sp. | reverse complement strand
CCGCGATCCCGATGAATCTTTTCCATGGTTCGCCGCAGCGCCTCGATGGCGGGAGCGACCTCGGTGACGGTGCCGACGATGGTGACGCGCGCGGCGATCCGCGCGCGCTCCAAATGATGCGCGACCTGATCGCGCATCACGTCCGCCTGCTCCAGAACCTTGCTGGCAAAGGGATCGACCGCGTGGATGGCGGCCTCGTTGACGATGACGGACAACGGCGTCTTGATGGCATGGGCGAGATTGCCGACGTGGGTGCGCGCGCGCTCGACAATCTCGCGGTTGGCGTCGATCAGTGCGTTGGTCTCGCGCGCCAGCGGCGCGATCTCGACCGGAAATTCGCCTTCGAGCCGTTCGGCGCGACCGGAGCGGATATCGGCGATCGCTTCCGAAATGCGCTTGAGCGGCGCCAAGCCGAAGCGGACCTGGAAGATCGTCGTCAGCAGCAGCACAATGCCGAGGGCTGAGAAGGTGCCGCCGAGATAATAGTCGAAGGCGCGAATCTCATCGGAAATCTCGCTGGCGTCACCGGCCACGCTGACCAGGAACTTGCCATCAGCGCCGAGATCGACCGGCCGCTCGACCACCCTCAGGCTCTGGCTCTCGGGACCGTCGACATAGCCGAGGCGAATGCCGGCGGCGGTCAGCTCCGCGCCCTGATCTTCCAGTTTCGGCAGCGCCTTGTCCCACAGCGACCGCGAGGCTCGCGTTTCGCCTTTCTCGTCGGTGCGGACGACCTGCCAGTACCAGCCGGACAACGGCAGTTCGAACAGCGGCTCGCCCAGCGACTGAAACTGACGGTCGGGCGGCTCGTCCGGCGTTGCGACTTCGGCGACCAGGGTGCGAAGATAAAGATTGAGGCGGCGATCGAAGGCGCGCTCGGTCGCATTGCGATAGACCGACGACAGCACGACGCCGGTGATCAACAGGATCACGACCACCCACGCGGTCGCCGACAGGAACAACCGCGTGGCGAGCGAACTTCCGCGCATCAGAGCATGATCCCGAACGACCTATCCTTGGGCTCCGATCCGCTCGATCGAGGCCGGTGTCGGGATAAGACCATGCTCAAGCGAAAGAGCAAGCGCATCAGGCTCCGGGCGATGGTGGCGTCATT
>PNLC01000985.1 GCA_013822885.1 Bradyrhizobium sp. | reverse complement strand
TGCGGTCGGGGCAATCCAGGCTGACGACCGTGATCTCCGTAGTCTGTCCATCCATGATCGCCATGTGCACCGTTGCGGGCTCGCCCCAGAGGCCGAGCAGACTCCAGCGTCCATGCGCCAGCTCGCTCGCCGCAAATGTCCAGACCGAAGCATTGACCGCAACGCGCGGCCACGGGCCGTATTGCCCGACCTTGCGGCCCTCCAGCGTCAGATCGATCAGCGACGGCATGTCATTTCGGTCCTATCCAAGGAGCTGAGCCACGTGCTGGAACCAGACCACCAGCGGGGCGGGAAGGTAGATTCCCGCGCCCAGAACCAGTGCGAGGTGGGCAAACATCGGAATGTAGGACGCCTCGGCCGGGGCTGTGCTGCCGCGTGGCTCGCCAAAGGCTATGCTGGTCAGGCGCAGCGTCAATGCGCCGAACGCCAGCAACAGCCCGAACACTAGCACGATTGCCAGCAACGGCTGCCTTGCGAAAGTCGAACTGACGACGAGAAATTCGCTCATGAAGATCCCGAGCGGCGGCAGTCCGGCGATCGCGACGACGCCCACCACCAGCCCCCAGCCGAGCGCCGGATGGGTCACCGTCAGGCCGCGGATCCTCGAAATCCGCTGGGTGCCCTTGATCTGCGAAATGTGCCCGACGGCGAAGAAGATCGCCGACTTGGTCAGGCTGTGCATCACCATGTGCAGAAGCCCGGCAAAATTGGCGAGCGGGCCGCCCATGCCGAACGCAAACACGATGATCCCCATGTGTTCGATCGAGGAGTAGGCGAACAGCCGCTTGATGTCGCGGCGCCGGTACAGCATGAAGGCCGCGAAGATCAGCGAGACCAGGCCCATCGTCACCATCAGCGGACCGGGGGCAATCGAGGCCGGGTTGGCGGTTAGCAGTATCTTGAAGCGCAGCAGCGCGTAGAGCGCGACGTTCAGCAAGAGGCCCGACAATACGGCCGATATCGGCGTCGGACCTTCGGCGTGCGCGTCCGGCAGCCAGGCGTGCAGCGGCGCGAGGCCAACCTTCGTGCCGTAGCCGAGAAACAGGAATACGAACGCGACGTTGAGAAGGGCCGCGTCGAAACTCGCGGCGCGTTCGACCAGCAGCGTCCAGATCAT
>PNLC01000984.1 GCA_013822885.1 Bradyrhizobium sp. | reverse complement strand
CAATTCCGTGCTGAACACCGTCAAGGAAGCCTTCGCGCCCGTCACCGAGGCGTTCACCAAGCTCCAGAACCTGGAAGTTCCGGAAGCTGCCCGTGAGTTCGTGAAGAAGCAGGCCGAGACCGCGAAGGTTCGCGCCGCTGACTTCCATGCCGGTTCCGAAAAGGTCACCGCTGCCGTCGAGACCGCCGTTGCCGGTTCGGTCACCGAGGCGGCCAAGATCAGCCGCAATATCCAGCAGGCGCTCTACCAGGACGCGGAAGCGTTCTTCGCCGGCATCGACAAGCTCGCTTCGGCCAAGTCGCTGAGCGAAGCCGCCCAGATCCAGTCGGACATGGTCCGTGCGCGTGGCGAAGTGTTCGTCTCGCGGGCGAAGGCCACCACCGAATATCTCGGCAAGCTCGTCACCGAGGGTGCCAAGAACGCGCAGGACAATTTCTCCAAGGTCTATTCCAAGACCGCCTGATCGCGATCCGCCTGACAACTGCCGTTTCGAAGGCCCGCTTTGGCGGGCCTTCTTTTTGTCTGCCGCGTTCCCCGGACGCAGTGCAACGCGTAGCGGTGCGCTGCTGAGCCGGGGTCCATACTTGCGCGGGTCCCGGCTCTGCGGAGCAGCGCGAAGGGGCGCTGCACCGCGTCCGGGACACGTCGGACGTGAGGCGCTAGAATTCGAATTCAATCCTCGAAAGCCGCCATGACCCTTCCGGCCACTTTCGCCATCGACACCCCCGGCGACGCCGCGCGCGCCGCCGAGTTGCGGCGCGTGAAGTTGCTGGCAACGTCGGTGCTGGCGGCGACGTTTGCGATCTTCCTCGGCACGAAGGCGCTGCTGCCCGTGCACCCCGTGTTCGGCTTCATCGCAGCCTTTGCCGAGGCGGCCACCATCGGCGGGCTCGCGGACTGGTACGCCGTGGTGGCGCTGTTCAAAAGGCCCTTGGGACTGCCGATCCCGCACACGGCCATCATTCAGAGCAACCAGCACCGCATCGCCGACAAGCTCGGCGAATTCATCGAGGTGCATTTCCTGGAATCCGCTCCCGTCGAAGCAAAACTGCGGCAGATCGATTTCGGTTCGTTCATTGCCGACTGGCTGCGCGACCGCAAGCGCAGCGAGGATCTGGCGC
>PNLC01000983.1 GCA_013822885.1 Bradyrhizobium sp. | reverse complement strand
TAGTATCCACTATCGCTGATTGATGAGTCGTGATTCAAGGTTGCATGCGCAGCATACCGGACGCGACGGTGATCACTTTGACGGATTTGGAGCGCGCCGAACTCGAAGGTTTGGCTCGTTCGATGAAGGGCGAGCACCGGCTGCGCCAGCGCGCGCGGATCGTATTGCTGGCGAGCGATGGCGCTCCCACGCGGCAGATTGCGCGAACGGTGGGCTGCACGATCGGCACGGCGTCCAAATGGCGCGTTCGTTACGCCGTCAAACGCATGGCGGGGCTCGACGACACGGGCGAGCGAGGCGCGGAGCCCAAATACGGGTCGGAGCACGATGCTCGGATTTTGGCGTTGCTCGATCAGAAGCCGCCCGCAGGCTACGCCAATTGGACCGGGCCGTTGCTCGCCAAGGCGCTTGGCGACATCCATGTCCAATACGTCTGGCGCTTCTTGCGCGCGCAAAAAATCGATCTTTCGGGCCGCAAATCGTGGTGCGAGAGCAACGACCCCGACTTCGTGGCCAAGGCCGCCGAAATCGTCGGCCTCTATATGGCTCCACCAGACGGCGCCATAGTTCTGGCGGTCGATGAAAAGCCCTCGATTCAGGCGCTCGAACGCGCGCAAGGCTATCTCAAATTGCCGAACGGGCGCGCTATGACCGGCCAATCGCACGACTACAAGCGCCATGGAACGACGACTCTGTTCGCCGCGCTCGAACTTTCGAGCGGCAAAGTTGTCGGACGTCATTACAATCGGCGACGGCGCGTCGAATTCCTCGACTTCATGAACAAGGTCGTCGCCGACTTTTCCCACCGCGAAATCCATGTCGTTCTCGATAATCTCTCGACCCACAAGCCCAAACGCGACATGTGGCTGAAGCGTCACAAGAACGTGCATTTCCATTTCACGCCGACACATGCTTCGTGGCTCAACCAAGTCGAAATCTGGTTCTCGATCCTCTCGGGAAAATCGCTAGATGGCGCATCATTCCAAAGCGTGCCCGAGCTCGTCGCCCATGTCGAGGCGTTCATCGCCGATTACAACGAAACCGCCAGGCCATTCGTCTGGACAAAAAGCGAGGTCCATCAAAAACGCCTCAAGCCGTGTTTCGCTAACCAATGATTCCGGGTACTA
>PNLC01000982.1 GCA_013822885.1 Bradyrhizobium sp. | reverse complement strand
TTTTTCGGCTTCGGCGCGTTCACCTCGGCCTATCTCAACAACCGCTTCGGGATTCCCGTCTTCTTCTGCATCCCGCTGGCCGGCCTCGTGACGGCGGCGGTCGGCCTGATCTTCGGCCTGCCCGCCGCGCGGCTGAAGGGGCTCTATCTCGCGATCGCCACGCTGGCGGCGCAGTATATCCTGCTCGACTTCTTTGCCAGAGCCGAATGGTTCACCGGCGGCAGCGTTCCGGCCAGCGCCGAGCCGTTCTCGATCTTCGGCTACTCGCTGCGCGGCGACAAGAAATACTTCTACGTCGTGCTGGCCTATGTCGTGGTTTGCTATCTCCTGGTCACCAACTTGATACGCTCGCGCGACGGCCGCGCCCTGATCGCGGTCCGAGACCATTATCTGTCCGCCGAGATCATGGGTATCAACCTCACGAAGTACCGGACGCTGTCGTTCGGCCTCGCCGCATTCTTTGCCGGCGTCGGCGGTGCGCTCTACGCGCATTACAATCAGGTGGTTTCCAACGAGGGTTTCGGCATCGACCGCTCGATCATCTTCCTTGCGATGATCATCATCGGCGGGTTGGGCTCGATCATGGGCACCCTGATGGGAACTGCCTTCATGGTGCTGCTGCCAGAATCGATGGAATGGCTCAGCCACGCGCTCCGCGGCAGCCCCATCGATCTGTTCCTGGGACTGAAGAACAACATAGCCTTCCTGCGCGAGATGGCGATCGGCCTGATCATCATCGTCTTTCTGGTGTTCGAGCCCGACGGACTCGCGCATCGATGGCGGCAGATCAAGGCGTACTGGAAACTCTACCCGTTCTCGCATTGAGGTCGGAACGGGACAGACAATACGAAGACCTCGAGAAGAAACCGGAGGATATGTCCATGACGATGAAGACACTGCTAAGCACCGCTTCGCTGGCCCTGTTGTTGGCAAGTGCCGCGACGGCGTCCCAGGCCCAGGTGAAACTGGGACATCTCGCCGACTATTCGGGTGCCACGTCGGACGTCGGAACGCCGTTCGGACAAGGCGTCGCGGACACCTACGCCTGGATCAACAAGAACGGCGGCATCGACGGCAAGAAGGTCGACGTCGATACGGTCGACTACGGCTACCAGGTGCCGCGCGCGATCG
>PNLC01000981.1 GCA_013822885.1 Bradyrhizobium sp. | reverse complement strand
CTCGATCAATTTCCAGACGAAACTCGTCGCCTTCAGCGTGCTCAGCACGCCCTACCTGTGCACCGACGAGTATCCGTCGCCGACACAAGGTATCCGAATCAAGGTTTGCCCGTCGCGTCTCGCGACGTTTGAAAACAACAGCTACAGCGCCATCGACGGAGCCGCATGCTTTGTCGAGA
Organism: Bradyrhizobium sp.; assembly: GCA_013822885.1. Classification (GTDB taxonomy): domain Bacteria; phylum Pseudomonadota; class Alphaproteobacteria; order Rhizobiales; family Xanthobacteraceae; genus Bradyrhizobium. The sequence continues at coordinate 953 of PNLC01000981.1, read as the reverse complement.
AGACGCCTGGCGCGCCGGCTGAGGACTCGACCGCGACCGTTACTTATGCCGCTTACGATGTTCCGACGCGCACGATCCGCCTGCGCTACACTGTGTCGCATCAAGAGATCGACCGCTGCGCTCAATCCGTGCCACTTCACCCGGAGAATGCGGTGCGGTAGCGCGCCGTCAGCGGCTGATGAAAAGGAGCCACGCCATGCAGCACATCACCCTTCCCTCGCGATCAAGGCCGACCATGCGGATGATAGCGCGAGCGGGCGGCTATGAGCGTCAATCACAAAATCCGTCTCCACAAGCGGACCCTCGGATTTTCTGTCGGCGCTTTGCGCCTTTGACGCCGCCGCGCGGTCCCGCCGTATCCATGGCATTGGCTGGCGATGTGAAGGAGGTCGTCATGAGCGCTGCAACCGTCATCGCGCTTCTCATTCCGTTCACCGCCGGCGCCGCACAAGCTGAATCACATCGCCTTATCGCTCAGGAATTTTCGCTTGTCGGCGCCGGCGACTTGCAAAGCGTCATTTGGGCCGACAAGCTGCCGCAGCTTCAAGCGAGCCGCAACGCCCTGCAGCGGGCGGCTCCGAGCGCTCACCTAAAATCGATCGCGCAAGTCTGGACGGCGACTTTCTCGGGAAACGGTCGCTCCTATGTCGTATCTGCGATCAATGACGGCTGCGAATCGAGCTCCGCGGCTGAGAACGCCTTGATTTGCCCGGTCCGCATCGCCGAAGTTGTCGGTGGAAAGGTGCAGGTTGTCGCCGATACGACGCTGCCGATTTCGTCGGTACGCGGCAATGCCGGCTACGACGCGTCATCCAATGCAAATTCGCAATACATGACCATCGCGTCGTTCGACCCGGTGTCGCGCGCAATTTCTTTTACCGACGTATCCGCCGGTCAGAGGACCGCGCTTTCCGTTCGCGTCAATCTCCAATAGCCGTTTGCCGCAAGAGGCT
>PNLC01000980.1 GCA_013822885.1 Bradyrhizobium sp. | reverse complement strand
CCGCCTCGTCTGCCGTCATCCCGCTTTGTGCGTCGGCCGGGACCGGCTCACTTGTGGTCATGAGCATGGGAGTGATCGTCGTGGTGATGATCGTGGTCGCAATGTTCGTCGTGGTGATGGTGCTCACCATGGTCGTGATCATGCGAGGAATGGGCGTCGGCGTGGGCATGGGCATGGGCATGCGAGGAATGTGCATGTGCATGCGCGTGGGCTTCCGGCGCATGGGCGTGACTGCTCGCGTAAGCGCCACCCTCGGGGTCGAACGGCGCCTCGATCTCGATGATCCGCGCGCCGAGCCCCTTCACCATCGCCTCGATGACGTGATCCCTGCGGATGCGCAGACCCTTGGGCATGATTTGCGTCGGCAGATGGCGGTTGCCGAGATGCCAGGCCACGCGAACGAGATGCAGCGGATCGGCGCCACGGATCTCGACCAAGGGCTCCGCGGCCGCGACCACCTCGATCAACCTCCCGTCCTCCAGCACCAGCGCATCGCCGCCGCGCAGCGCGACGGCGTTTTCGAGATCGAGCAGGAATTCCAGCCCGCGCGTGCCCGTCATCGCCATCCGCCGCCGGTGCCGGTCGTCGAAATCGAGCACGACGGTATCGGCCGCGGATTGTGTCCAGCGATGTTGTCCGAGGACTTGTGTCGCGCGGATCATGTCAGCCTGCTCAACGTCACGTCAGAGTTTCTCCACCTTGCCGTCGCTGATGATCTCGATCACCGTCGGCGCCGTCTTCATCTGCGAGGAGTATTCCCGCCATACTTTCATATGGGGCGCACGGCCGTGTGCATTGAGGTCGTCGCGGGTCTCCCAGCGCTCCACCACCACGTACACGTTGGGATCGTTCACGCTGACATGACCTTCATAGGAGAGGCAGCCCTTTTCCTTCAGCGTTTCGGCGATGCAGGCCTTGTGCCCCTTGATGAAGTCGTCCTTGTTTTCCGGCTTCATTGGCGTTGTGGCGATGACGTAGATCATGCGTTGCTCTCCCTGGTTTTTATTGATTAGCGGACGTCGACCTTTTCGGGCGTGATGACTTCGATCCGGGGCGGAGCCGACATGCATTTCACGGCGACGCGGCCGAACGTCTTCATGTGCTCGGCGCCGCGATGCGGCACCAGCGCCTC
>PNLC01000979.1 GCA_013822885.1 Bradyrhizobium sp. | reverse complement strand
TATGATCGACCTGCGTCATGATGAAAATCCGCCTGAAATGAGGAGCTTGCTCGTGGGTGCGCGTACCGGGCGAAGGGCCGCAATACGGGCGTGATCGAAGGGAAAGTCCGGGCTGGATAGCACCTCAATCCCATGAGTCCAAGGCGAGGAAACGCCGTTCCAATGCGAAAAGTTGCCTATAAGTCGCCTACAGCAAGGCTCGGCTTTCACCTGACCAAGCGGTGGATCGGGAAGAATGCGGCACCCCCATATCTAGCAGTGCATAGTTTCGCGGCGGCGTTGCGCTCGGCTCGCTTGCCACGTAAATTTCGCCGCCTAACCGCTTGCCGAACCGCGAATTTTGCTGCTGTCCGGCTGGCCATCCAAGGTGCGCGCTGTCTCACATGAGCGATCGTCACGCCAACGGGTCTGGTACCGCCGAGCCGATCTTTGCCGACATCGACGCCGCAACACGGCGGCTGACGCTGGCGCTGGACGCCCTGGAGGCCGCAGCCGAGCGACGGCGCGACGCCGATCGCGACGAGAACGAACTGGCGAGCCGGATCCAGGCGCTCGGCGCCGACCGGTCGCGGCTCGCCGACGAACTCGATGGCTCGCTGGTGAAGACACGGCGGCTGGAGCGAACCAATCGCGAGATCGCCGAAAGACTGGATGCTGCGATCGGCACGATTCGCGCGGTGCTCGATACCGGAGAGAGCGAATGAGCCACATCAACGTCACCATCAACGGCCGGCAGTATCGCATGGCTTGCGAGGAAGGCCAGGAAGTGCGGCTCCTGAAGCTTGCCGAAAGCATGGAAACGCGGGTCGGCGAACTGCGCGGCAAGTTCGGCGAGATCGGCGACGCGCGTCTCACGGTCATGGCCGCGCTTACCGTGTGCGATGAACTGCTCGACGCCAACGCGCGCATCCGCACGCTGGAGAACGAGCTGGAGACCCTGCGCAACGTGCGCGTCGCAGCCACCGATCGCGCCAAGGCGACGCAAGTTGCGGTCGTCAATGCGCTCAATTCCGCCGCCGACCGCATCGAAAAGACCACACAGGTCATCAACCGCACCATCGGCAACGGCGTCGCGATCGGCTGAATCGCGCGTTACCGCTGGCGGACTCGATCCGTAACGCTTACATTGGCCGT
>PNLC01000978.1 GCA_013822885.1 Bradyrhizobium sp. | reverse complement strand
GGTCGAGAAGGCCGGGCAATATGCCTTCCGCGACCGCAAGCGCAAGAAGCGTACCTTCCGCGCGCTCTGGATCCAGCGCATAAACGCCGCGGTCCGTCCGTTCGGGATGACCTACAGCGTCTTCATCAATGGCCTGTCGAAGTCAGGCATCACGGTAGACCGCAAGGTGCTGTCGGATCTCGCCATTACCGAGCCGGCGGCGTTCCAGGCAATCGCCGAGAAGGCCAAGGCTGCACTGGCGGCGTAGGGCCGTTCTTCTGCAATGCCTGCCGAAGTCGTCATGGCCGGGCCTGTCCCGGCCATCCACGTCTTCTCTTCTCGCAAATGCTGTAAGACGTGGATGCCCGGGACGTCTGGCGCGAAGACGCGCTTCGCGCTATTGCCCGAGCATGACGGGGCTAGGAGCACCGGCGCTGAGCATCCTAGTCAAAAGGGATTGCCATGACCGACCTCGCTCAACTCGAATCCGAAATCCTCAGCCAGATCGCCGCTTCGGGTGACGAAGCCGCCCTCGAAGCCGTGCGCGTCGCAGCGCTGGGCAAGAAAGGCTCGATCTCGGCGCTGCTTGCCACCCTCGGCAAGATGTCGGCGGACGAACGCAAGACGCAAGGCGCGGCGATCAACCTCGCCAAGGACAAGGTTACGCAGGCGCTCGCCGCGCGCCGCGATATCCTGAAGTCGGCCGCGCTCGATGCGCGGCTTGCCTCCGAGACCATCGACGTCACGCTGCCCCTGCGTGAGAGCCCGGCCGAGCAGGGCCGCATCCATCCGCTGAGCCAGGTCTTCGAAGAGGTCAACACGATCTTCGCCGACATGGGCTTTTCGATCGCCGAAGGTCCCGACATCGAGACCGACGATTACAATTTTACAAAGCTGAACTTTCCCGAGGGCCATCCGGCGCGGGAGATGCACGACACGTTTTTCTTCAACCCGAAGCAAGACGGTTCACGCATGCTGTTGCGCACGCATACATCGCCGGTGCAGGTGCGCACGATGCTCAGCCAGAAGCCGCCGATCCGCGTAATCTGCCCGGGCCGCACCTACCGCATCGATTCGGACGCGACCCATACGCCGCAGTTCCACCAGGTCGAGGGCCTCGTCATCGACAAGGGCTCGCATCTCGGCCATCTCAAA
>PNLC01000977.1 GCA_013822885.1 Bradyrhizobium sp. | reverse complement strand
GGCCGACGGTGCCGCGATGCGTCAGCCATTGCTGCGAGGTCGAGACCGTGACGCCGTTGCCCTCGGAACCGGCGTAGTACTCGATCAGGATCGGCCCCCACCATTCGATCATTTTTGCTTTCACGTCGACCGGGCAGGGCGCGGCAGCGTGGATCGCGCCTTTCAGCGTCGAGACGTCGTAGCGGGTGCGCACCTCGTCGGGCAGCTTCAGCATGCGCACGAACATGGTCGGCACCAGCTGCGATTGCGTGACCTTGTATTTTTCGACCAGCTTCAAAAATTCCTCGGCGTCGAAATGCTCCATGATGACCGAGGTGCCGCCGAGCGAGATCGCCATCATGTTGAAGCGCAGGGGTGCTGCATGATAGAGCGGCGCCGGCGACAGATAGATGCTGTCGGACGACATGCCGCACATGTCGGCGCAAAGAATTTTCAGGAACGCGTTCGGCACGTCGATGCGGTTGCCCTCGAATTCCTTCTTGATGCCCTTCGGTCGGCCCGTAGTGCCGGAGGAATAGAGCATGTCGTAACCGGCGACTTCGTCCGCAATCGGCGCCACCGGCATGGCGATCGCTTCCTTGTCCCAGGAGCGGAAGCCGGATGCGGGCTCGTCGACCATGAAGAACAGCGGTTCGCCCGGCTCGCCCTTGACCAGGCCTCTGACCTTGTCGGCGCACTGCGGCGTGGTGATGAAGACCTTGGCGCCGCAATCCTTGACGATGTAGGCGATCTCTTCCTCAGTGAGGTAGCGGCTGATCGCGGTGTAATAGAGCCCCGAGCGCTGGGCGGCCCAGCAGATCTCCATGAACGCGAGGCGGTTTTCCATCAGGAACGCGATGTGGTCGCCGGCCTTCAGGCCGAGCTTGCGCAACAGATGTGCGCCCTGGTTCGAGAGCTCATCGAGTTCGCGATAGGTGATCGCCTTGCCGGTCGCCGCCATCTGGTAGGCGATCTTGTTCGGCTGGGTGCGGGCGTAGGTGGACGGATGGGTCACAGACGTTCCTCGGAATTTATTGTTTTGCGTCGTCCCTGCGAACGCAGGGACCCATAACCACTGATGTGGATTTTGAAGTGAGCTGGAGCTCCAGCTCGGTATAACCAAGAACATTTGTGGTTATGGGTCCCGGCTCAAGGCC
>PNLC01000976.1 GCA_013822885.1 Bradyrhizobium sp. | reverse complement strand
CTTTTCCGTCCGCCGGAATTCGGGTTTTTCGCTACACACGGACTGTGCTCCAGTCCATACTGGCCGTATCAAAGGGAGGTCTAAAAATGCGTGAAGCTGTTATCGTTTCCTATGCACGTACCGGGCTGGCAAAGTCCGGCCGTGGCGGGTTCAACATCACTGCACCGATGGCGCTGGCGGGTCATGCCATCAAGCACGCTGTCGAGCGTGCCGGTGTCGACAAGGAATATGTCGAGGACTGCTATCTCGGTAACTGCGCGCACGGCGCGCCCAATATTGGCCGCCAGGCCGCGCTGCTCGCCGGCCTGCCGAAGTCGACCGGCGGCGTGTCGGTGAACCGTTTCTGCTCGTCGGGCCTGCAGACCATCGCGATGGCCGCCAACTCGATCCGCTCCGATGGTTCGGACTGCATCGTTGCCGGCGGCGTCGAGAGCATCTCGATTCCCGGCGGCGGTTCGCCCAAGGAATCGATCGATCCCGAACTGCTCAAGGTCGCGCCCGACATCTTCATGGCGATGATCGACACCGCCGATATCGTCGCCGAGCGCTACAAGGTCAGCCGCGAATACCAGGATGAGTACTCGCTGGAATCGCAGCGCCGCATGGCGGCCGCGCAGCAGGCCAACAAGTTCAAGGACGAAATCGTCCCGATGAAGACCAAAATGAAGGTGGTCGACAAGGCGACGAAAGCCGAGAGCATCGTCGACTACGTCGTCGACCGCGACGAGTGCAACCGGCCGGAAACCACCATGGAAGGCCTTGCCAAGCTCGAGCCTGTCAAGGGCCCCGGCAAATACGTCACCGCCGGCAACGCCAGCCAGCTCTCGGACGGTGCAGCGGCGGTCGTGCTGATGGAAGCCAAGGACGCCGAAAAGCGCGGTCTCAACCCGATGGGCCGCTTCGTCGCCTGGGCGGCGGCGGGCTGCGAGCCGGACGAGATGGGCATCGGCCCGATCTACGCCGTGCCGAAGCTGCTGAAGCGCCACGGCCTGAAGATCGACGATATCGATCTCTGGGAGCTCAATGAAGCCTTCGCTAGCCAGTGCCTCTATTCGCGCGACAAGCTCGGCATCGACCCCGAGAAGTACAACGTCAACGGCGGCTCGATCGCGATCGGCCATCCCTTCGGCATGACCGGT
>PNLC01000975.1 GCA_013822885.1 Bradyrhizobium sp. | reverse complement strand
AGTGCGGGCGTCAATGGCGTGCACCACGCTCCATGACGCGGTCTGGTACATGATACCGTCGACCACGACGGGCGTCGCCTCGACGCCGCGGGAGGATTCGAGCGGATAGCTCCATACCAGCCCGAGCTGCTTGACGTTGTCGGTATTGATCTTGTTGAGCTTGCTGAACCGGGTTTCGGCATAGTCGAGGCCGATGGTCGGCCAGTCGTTCGACGTCGCGGTGTTAGCCTTGATCAACGCGCCGTCGACCGCGGAAGTGACGGCCTTGATATGATCGGGCGATCCCTTGGCGGCATTCTGCGCCATCGCGCCGCCGCAACATAACGTCAGGCCCAGCCCGATCGCGATCGCAGCCTGCGCTAAACGCGCGGTGCGAGGTGGAGTAACGACAATCTCGGGAAAAAAACGGCAAGCAGAATCAACGCGCGGCGAACGTGTCATCTCATCCCTCCCAGTGATCTCTAGCGGATCTGACGGGATGGTATGCCGGTGAGAAGGAAGACGTCAATCAGAGCAGCTAGCGAATGCGAAAAGAGAAAATATTTGTCGCCGGTCAAACGGAATGCAGTGCGTGTCCTGGCTGCACTGCACCATTGGCGATGACACAAGCAACATCAGCAAGATGAACGCAGCCTGTTGTCGGCCTTCGCGTTGCCAGCTTGCGCCGCGCAGCAATTGTGCTGCAACTCAATTGTGGCTCGGCGAGCTTAGAGTCCGGGCGTCGTGAACGTGACTGAACCGAAATCGGCGAACGTACTTGCGATCACCGGCGCCGAGATACGGGCTGAGGCGTCGGCGAGCAGCGGGCCGTCCGCGTATTGCATCACGCCGTTCTGGTCGATGACGAATGTCGGCTGATAATTCCTCATGCTGGAATCCTCGACCATCGCCATGCGGCGATTGTCGAGCATCAGCCAACGGCCATCCAGCCGTGCGGCGGCGACGGCGTGGTTGTCGCCGTGGATGGTGTCGTGCAGCACCACGATCCTGATGTCATCGGGCGCGATGCCGGCGCGGCGCAAGGCCACGAATTTTGCGATCGCGTAATCTTCACAGTCGCCGCTGCCGCTGCCGAAAGTCGCGAGCGGCGACGTCCAGACGTCGATCCGGCCATGCTGGCCGAGGTCGCTCATCGGGCT
>PNLC01000974.1 GCA_013822885.1 Bradyrhizobium sp. | reverse complement strand
GGCTGACCCTGCTTCAAGTACTGATCGGCGTGGTCGATCTCGGCTTCTGCGCGCTGGCGATGTATTTGTTGATGCCGACCGAGCCGCATATCGATTTCGTTTCGCTGGCCGTCGTCTTCATCCTCGCGACGCTGCTCGGGTTTGCCAGTCATGCGCCCGGCAGCATCGGCGTGTTCGATGCCGCGATGCTGGTGGCGCTGCCGCAGTTCGGCAAGGAGCAATTGCTGGCAACGCTGGTGGTGTTCCGCATCCTGTACTTCCTGATCCCGTTCGGTATCTCGATCTGGATCATGGGAATGCGCGAACTCTGGCTCAGCCTGCTGCAGCCCTGGCTGGAACGCCGCCGGCTCGGCGAGGCCTGTACGGCCAAGGCCAGGGTGCGCCAGCCGATGAAAGGCCGCCAATCCTGAAGCCGGTAACAGCGACGTTATCTCCGTCGGGACATCTTTTGGGCTGCCGCGTGGCAATTCTCTTATTTCTGCCTTACCGCTGACGTCAAACGCGCCATGGCTGGATTTCGTGCACGTTCACTGATGTTCGTCGCGCTGCTCGCAGCCGCGCTGGGCGGGTTCGCCGCGTCCGCAGCGGAAGCCCAGATTGCCGGCGGCTACGGACAGCTGCAGATTTCGTGGGAAGTGCGCAATCGTTTCCGGCTGTTCCGCGAGGAACGGGATTTCCTGCTGCACGCGGAAGTTGGCCGCGGCCGCAGCGTTCTCGCCGCCGAACAGGCGCTGGCGATCCAAAGCGACGGCCGGGGCTGGGCGCGCAACACGGTGAACCGGCTCTGCATCGATCTCGCCGGCCGCGTCAGCGAGCCCTGTACCCGAGACAACGTCAAGGAAAGCTATCTCACGCCGATCGATCACCCTGTCGTGGTTCGGTTGACCGGCCCGGTTCCGGTCGGTGCCACCTGCGCGTGGTCGTTTGACGATGGCGACGGCCCGCAGGCTTCCACCTTCGACTGCGCCGAACCGGTCAATCTGAGAGTCCGCTACGGCCGCGCGACGGTTGCGACCGCGGATATCTCGAGCGCAGAGGGCAACCAGCGCGCCACCACCGAAATCTCGGTGCGCGACATTTTCATTGCCGGCCTCGGTGACAGCGTCGCATCCGGCGAGGGAAATCCGGACCGGCCGATCGCACTG
>PNLC01000973.1 GCA_013822885.1 Bradyrhizobium sp. | reverse complement strand
CCGGCGCATAGATGAATGGATTGTCTGGGATGCGTGGGGTGAAGGCTTTTACCGGGGCTGCGGCTTCGGCCCTTCTGTTGGCATTGGTGGGGACGGCTCCCGCTCTGGCCGACACGATCGAGGCAGCGCTGGTGCGCGCCTATCAGAACAATCCGCAGCTAAACGCGCAGCGTGCGCAGGTTCGCTTCACCGACGAAAACGTGCCGCAGGCGCTGTCCGGCTACCGCCCGAAGGTCGCGGTCACTGCGAGCGCCGGCTATCAATACACCGATACGCTGAGCACCCAGGGCGGCACTTCGAGCACGCTGGTACGCACCGGTATTCACGGCGCCAACCCGCCGCGCAGCGTCGGTGCCACCGTCACGCAGACGCTGTTCAACGGTCAGCAAACCGCGAACCGGACCCGGGCGGCGGAAAGCCAGGTCTCCGGTGCGCGCGAAGCGTTGCGGGTACTCGAGCAGACCGTGCTGCTTTCAGCCGCCACGATCTACATGGACTATCTACGCGACTCCGCGATCGTCGAAGTGCAGAAGAGCAACGTTCGCGTGCTCGAGCAGACGCTGAAGCAAACGCGTGACCGCTTCAATGTCGGCGAAGTGACGCGGACCGACGTCGCGCAGTCGGAAGCGCAACTCGCCGCCGGCAAGACGCAGCTCCTGACGGCAGAAGCCAATCTGAATACGACGCGCTCAAACTTCCGCCGGATTATCGGCAACGAGCCGGTAAATCTCGCGCCGGGTTCGCCGGTCGATCGCTACCTGCCCGCGACGCTGCCCGCCTCGGTGGAGCTCGGCCTGACGCAGAATCCGAACGTCACCGCAGCGATGTTCGGCATCGACGTCAGCTTTCTCCAGGTCAAGGTGGCCGAAGGCGCGCTGTTGCCGACGCTGACTTTCCAGGCCGCGGTGCAGCAGTCCTATGAATCGACCCAGACACTGTACCGCTCGTTCGGCGCCTCGGCGACGGCGCAGCTTCAGGTGCCGATCTATCAGGGCGGTGCTGAATACTCGCTGATCCGTCAGTCCAAGGAAACGCTGGCGCAGCAACGCCTCGTTCTCGAACAGACGAGGGATCAGACCCGCGCCAACGTCGTCACGGCATGGGGACAACTCGTCGCCGGCAAGGCGCAGGTGGCATCCGCGCAGTCA
>PNLC01000972.1 GCA_013822885.1 Bradyrhizobium sp. | reverse complement strand
CCGCGGTTGGTGTACTTCTTGGCGATCGAGATCACGAGACGCAGGTTGGCTTCGACCATTTCCTTCTTGGCCTGGCGCGCCTCGCGCTCGCCCTTCTGCACGCCGTGCACGATCTTGCGGAATTCGCCGATCTCGAGCCCGGTGAGCGCCGCCAGCGACTGGATCTCGTGGCGCAGCTCCTTGATGCGGTCCTTTTCGTGGTGGACGAAATTCTTCCAGCCCTTGGCGGAGAGTTTCGAGACACGGTTGAGCCAGCGCGGATCGAGTTCCGAGCCCTGATAGTTGCGCAGGAAGTCCTCGCGCGCGACGCCGTGGCTGTCGCCCAAACGAAGCAGGCGGCCCTCGAACGAGACCAGCTTCTTGTTGATGTCGTAAAGCTGCTCGACGAGTGAATCGATGCGGGCCTGGTTGAGCCGCAGCGACTTCACCTCGACGATGATTTCATCCTTCAGCTTCTTGTACTTGCGCTCCTGCGAGGGCGACAGCGACTCGCTCTGCAGCTGATTGGCAATGTCCTGCTCCTGAAGACGGCGCAGCTTCTTGTATTCGGAGGCGATCTTGTCGAAGGTCTCGACCACCTTCGGCTTCAGCTCGGCCTCGATGGCGGCCAGCGACATCTGGTTTTCGAACTCGTCGTCATCCATGTCGCCTTCGGCAGCGGCCTCGGCGGGATCCTTTTCCTCGGTGTCGCCACCGGGCGCAGACGCGGGCGCGGCACGGAACGGGGTCGCCGACGGCGGCGCGGCCGGTGGCGCGACATGCGAAGGCGCTGCGGCCGCGCCATTGCCGTTGGCAACGGGCTGGCCGTCGGCGCCGACGGGACCGGCGATCATCGCCGGGTTCATGTTGTTCTTGGCGTCGGGGCCGGCGTAGGTCGCTTCGAGATCGATGATGTCGCGGAGGAAGATCTTTCCTTCGTTGAGTTCATCGCGCCAGATGATGATGGCCTGGAAGGTCAGCGGGCTTTCGCAGAGACCTGCGATCATCGCCTCGCGGCCGGCCTCGATGCGCTTGGCAATCGCGATTTCGCCTTCGCGCGACAGCAGCTCGACCGTGCCCATCTCGCGCAGGTACATGCGGACGGGATCGTCGGTGCGCTCGCCGGGCTCGGATTTCTTGACCTCGGTGACGGCCTTCTGCGTGACCTCGAC
>PNLC01000971.1 GCA_013822885.1 Bradyrhizobium sp. | reverse complement strand
CACCAACAGGCCGGACATATGACCGAAGCAGACCAACTCGTTCGACACGTCAAAAAGGGCTTGCCAATAGGGGCCGTCCACATATGACGTGGAGAGGCCATCACTCCTCCATCAGCGCATTCATATGCTCCACCGCATCGGCAAAGTCTTCCTTGAATTCCTGCACCACCGCGCCGGCCGATTTCACGCTGTCGATAAGCCCCACGCCCTGGCCGACGAAATAGCTGACGAGATCGCGCGCCTGAACATTCCCCGCAGCGGCCGCGCGGTCGATCGAATTGAAGGCGTCGCGGCTGATGATGCTCTGCAGCGGCATCGGCAGCGCGCCGGGACTGTCCGGCCCGCGGTCCCACGCATCGGTCCATACCGAGCGCAACTGCCGCGCCGGCTTGCCGGTGCGGCCCTTGGAGCGGATCGCATCGCGCGAAGAGGCCGCGATCATCTTTTCGCGGAAGATCTCGGTGGTCTCGGACTCGACGGTGGCGAGCCACACCGAGCCGGTCCATGCGCCCGCCGCACCCATCGCCATGCAGGCCGCCATCTGTGCCCCGGTCATGATGCCGCCCGCGGCCAGCACCGGCACGTTGCGGATCGGCTTGATCGCCTTGATGACTTCGGGCACCAGCACCATGGTCGAGACTTCGCCGCAATGGCCGCCGGCCTCGGTGCCCTGGGCCACCAGAATATCAACGCCGGCTGCCACCTGGCGCAGCGCATGCTCCTTGGAGCCGACCAGCGCCGCGACCGGCACATCGTGCTTGCGTCCCATGTCGATCATTGCTTTCGGCGGCACGCCGAGCGCATTCGCAATCAGCCTGATCGGATGGCGGAACGAGACTTCGAGCACCTCGAGCGCGCGTTGCGCATCGAACGGCTGCGGCTGGTTGTCGGCGACGTTGGTCGTCGTCAGTTCGATGCCGTATTTCTTCAGGAGATTGCGGGTGAAGTCGCGGTGCTGTGGCGAGATCCGCGCTTCCAGGCTTTTCCAGGTGACGTCCTTTTCGCCCGCCGTCGAGATGTTTTCCGGGATCAGCACGTCGAGCCCGTACGGCTTGCCGTCGGTGTGCTCGTCGATCCATTTCAGTTCCTGCTCGATCGTCTCCGGCGAGTGCGCGGTCGCGCCCAGCACGCCGAAGCCGCCGGCGCGGCTGACGGC
>PNLC01000970.1 GCA_013822885.1 Bradyrhizobium sp. | reverse complement strand
CGATCGACCGAGATGAACGGATCGATCTCGAGGATGCCCTTGGCCACATAGGTGCCGAGGAAGCTCGCTGCGTCGTCGCGGCTGATGCCGTAGGTGGTCTGGGTCAGGTCGTTGGTACCGAACGAGAAGAACTCCGCGGTCTGCGCCACGTCGCCGGCCATCAGGCAGGCCCGCGGCAATTCGATCATCGTACCAACCTGATACGCGAGCTTCTTGCCGGTCTCCTTCATCACCGACTGCGCGGTGCCGTCGATCCGCGCCTTGACCAGGTCGAACTCGGCCTTGGTCGCGATCAGCGGCACCATCACCTCGAGGCCGACGGCCTTGCCGGTGCGCTTTTCAGCCTCGACCGCGGCTTCGAAGATCGCGCGCGCCTGCATCTCGGCGATTTCAGGATAGGCGATGGCGAGGCGGCAGCCGCGGAAGCCCAGCATCGGGTTGAACTCGGCGAGATCGCGGGCTCGATCGGCGAGCTTGCGCGGATCGGTGCCCATCGCACGCGCGACTTCCTCGATCTCGGCCTGGGTGTGCGGCAGGAACTCGTGCAGCGGCGGATCGAGCAGGCGGATCGTGACCGGCAGGCCCTTCATGATCTCGAACAGTTCGACGAAATCGGCGCGCTGCATCGGCAGCAGCTTCGACAGCGCCGCACGGCGTGACTGTTCATCCTCGGAAAGGATCATCTCGCGCACGGTGCGGATGCGGGTTTCCTCGAAGAACATGTGCTCGGTGCGGCACAGCCCGATGCCCTCGGCGCCGAACTTGATCGCGGTGCGCGCATCGTCCGGCGTGTCGCCGTTGACGCGAACGCCGAGCTTGCGGACGGCATCGGCCCAGCCCATCAGCGTCCCGAACTCGCCCGACAATTTCGGCTCGATCATCGGCATCCGGCCGGCCAGCACCTGGCCGAGCGAGCCGTCGATGGTGATGACGTCGCCGGTCTTGAACGTGCGCGAACCGATGCTCATCGTGCCGCGACCGTAATCGACGCGAATGGCGCCGCAGCCGGAGACGCAGGGCTTGCCCATGCCGCGCGCGACCACGGCGGCGTGCGAGGTCATGCCGCCGCGGGTGGTCAGAATGCCTTCGGCGGCGTGCATGCCGTGAATGTCTTCCGGGCTGGTCTCGATCCGCACCAGGATGACGTTGCGGCCGTC
>PNLC01000969.1 GCA_013822885.1 Bradyrhizobium sp. | reverse complement strand
TTACATCGTGGTGCTGACGAATCCGACCACCGGCGGTGTCACCGCGTCTTATGCGATGCTGGGCGATGTGCAGATCGCCGAGCCCGGTGCGCTGATCGGCTTTGCCGGCGCGCGCGTCATCGAACAAACCATCCGCGAGAAACTGCCGGAAGGATTCCAGCGCGCCGAATATCTGCTCGACCATGGCATGGTCGACATGGTGGTGCATCGTCACCAGATGCGCCCGACACTCGCGCGCTTGTGCCGGCTGCTGACCAAATCTCCGGCGCTTGATGCCGCCCCAAAGCCCGAGCCGCAGGTGACGGACCCCGCCCAGAATGTCTCTGCGGCGGATCCCGTGCCGGCTGCACCGCACGCGTGAACCTGCCTGCCGCCAACCCCGAGCCGATCGGTGAGTTGATCGCGCGGCTGTCCGCGTTGCATCCGAAGCAGATCGATCTCGGCCTCGATCGCGTTCACCGGCTGCTGCAGCGGCTCGATCATCCCGAGCGCGTGCTGCCGCCGGTGATCCATGTCGCGGGCACCAACGGCAAGGGTTCGACCATCGCCTATTTGCGCGCGATCCTCGAAGCCGCAGGCCTCCGTGTCCACGTCTACACCTCGCCCTATCTGGTGCGGATCAACGAATGCTTCCGCATCGGCGAGCGCGGCGGCGGCAGGCTGGTGAGCGATGCCGAGTTGCAGCAAGTGCTGGAGCAGTGCGAACAGGCCAACCAGGGTGAACCGATCACGATTTTCGAGATCGCGACTGCGGCGGCGTTTTGTCTGTTTGCGCAGCATGACGCCGATGTCGTGCTGCTGGAGACCGGGCTTGGCGGAAGGCTCGACGCCACCAACGTCATTGACACGCCGATCGCGACCGTCGTCACGCCGGTCAGCATGGATCACATGGAGTTTCTCGGTAGCTCGCTCAGCGCGATTGCCGCCGAGAAAGCCGCCATCATCAAGCGCAACATGCCTGTCGTCTGCGCCGAGCAGGCGCCGGAGGCTATGACGGTCATCGAGGCGCAGGCCAAGCGCATGCGCGCGCCGGTGCATGCGGCCGGACAGCAATGGCATGTCAGCGTCGAACGCGGACGGCTGGTCTATCAGGATGAGCGCGGCCTGATGGATCTCGCGGCGCCAAAACTGTTCGGCCGGCATCAGTTCGACAATGCCGG
>PNLC01000968.1 GCA_013822885.1 Bradyrhizobium sp. | reverse complement strand
GGCCGCTTCCTGCGGTATCGGTGCCGAGCGCCAGCGGCACCAGTCCGGCGGAAACGGCCACCGCCGATCCCGAGCTCGATCCGCCCGGAACGAGATCGGCGCGGACCGGATTGACGGGAATGCCGTAGGGCGAACGGACGCCGACGAGGCCGGTCGCGAACTGGTCGAGGTTGGTCTTGCCGATGATGATGGCGCCCGCCGCGCGCAGCCTTGCGACGGCCGTCGAATCCTGCGCCGGCATGTAGGAGAACGCCGGGCAGGCGGCCGTGGTCGTCATCCCCTGCGCGTCGATATTGTCCTTGACGGCGACCGGCACGCCAAGAAGCGGCAGCCCGACCGGATCCCTCGAGGCCAGTGCTTCGGCTTCGGCAAGCGCATCCTTCTCGTCGCGCAGGCTGATGAACACGGCAGGATCGTTGTGGTCGCGGATACGCTGATAGCTGCGTGCAACGGTCTGCGCCGGCGTCAGCGCGCCGGCGCGGTGCGCGGCGACGATCGCGGCAACGGTTTCAGGCGCGTCAGACCCCATGGCGAGCAAAACTCCAAGCGAGCAAATGTTACCGCGATCGAAGCAAGCGATGTGCCATTGTGTACATTTGCAGCGCAAATGGCACTGAGTGAGTCCTGTCACGATTTCAGACGCTTAGTCGACCTGATGCGAACGGCCACAGGCGACCTGACCAACTCGGCCACGTTGCATCTGATCAATAAATAGGCAGCATGGTCTCGACCCAGCCATGGCGTCGTGGCGCGCGATGGGACATTGCCGGGCCGAGCCGATCTCGGGTAGAGCAGGCCGCCTGCCCATGAAACTTGCTCAATAAACATGACAAGAGGGGCGGCGGAGGAAACCGATGATGCCAGCCGCAGCCCCAGGCCGCGACCGACCCGAAACGCTGTTTGCGACACCACAAATCATTGCCGACCGCCGGGCCGATGGCAGCATCATCCTGAAATCGACGACGCCGTTGCGCGAGAGTGCGCGCTGCATCGGCGACTGGCTGGAGCATTGGGCGCGGCAGGCGCCCGAGCGTTTTTTTCTCGCCGACCGCGCCAGCGGCGACGCGCCGTGGTCGACCATCACCTATCGGGACGCGCTGAAGCAGGTGCGCTCCGCGGCCGCGTGGATTCTCGCGCAAGGCCTGAGCGCGGAGCGTCCGCT
>PNLC01000967.1 GCA_013822885.1 Bradyrhizobium sp. | reverse complement strand
TCGCCGACGGCGTGGCCTTCTGCGCCGAGGCCAAAACCCTCCAGCACGGTGCCATCGGCAAGCACGAGGAGCGCGGTCGGTTTGTGGTCCGGCCAGGCTGAAGCATTGTCAGATGTTGTCATGAGCGCACTTCATAGTCCGCGCATCCCCGCGCGTCAAAGCCGGAAGGTGAGGAAAACAGGGGGATTCACATGCGTTTGCTGCATATTTGCCAGCCAGTTCCGGCGACCCTCCGCCTTTTGGGCCAAATCCGCCGGGATCTGACTGCCTGGCTTAACCAATTCGACCCGGCCCCGCTCATTCCTGCTCCGCCGGCCAGCCTGAGGACTTCCCGGCAGTGGCGCGGCTCGCCCGGCCCCTATATAGACGCAGAATCTTCCGATAGATCCGAGAGCCTTTCCGGCCGGCGCCATTCTCAGTGAGGCAACATGCTGCGCGACGACATCAACAATGCGGTCAAGGACGCCATGAAGGCCAAGGCAGAGCTCAAGCTCTCCACGCTGCGCATGGTCAATTCGACCATCAAGAACGCCGACATCGCCGCGCGCGGCGAAGGCAAGCCGCCGCTGTCGGACGCCGATCTGCTTGCCCTGTTCCAGAAGATGATCAAGCAGCGCCAGGAGTCTGTCGAGCTCTACGACAAGGGTGGCCGTGCCGAACTTGCCGCGCAGGAGCGCGAGGAGATCGCGATCATCTCGGCGTACCTGCCGAAGCAGATGTCGGACGACGAGGTGAAGGCTGCGATATCGGCCGCGATCGCCGAGACCGGCGCCGCCGGGATGAAGGACATGGGCAAGGTGATCGGCGTGCTGCGCGCAAAATTCGCCGGGCAGATGGATTTCGGCAAGGCCAGCGGCATGGTGAAGGCGGCGCTGGCGGGTTGATCCTGACGGCTAACGGCTCTGCGAACGCGTGAAGGGCACGAAGCGCACGGGGGCGACGGCGCGGGTTTCCGTCTTGTCGGTGGCGATTTTCTCGACGACAGTGAGCTGCTGGGTGCCGTAATCAGCCCCCACCGGCATGACGAGCCGGCCGCCCACCTTGAGCTGCTCGATCAGCGGCGGCGGCACCTGCCCGAGCGCGGCGGTCACCACGATGGCGTCAAAAGGACCGCATTCGGGCCAGCCGGCAAAGCCGTCGCCAAGCCTGACCTCCACATTGTCATA
>PNLC01000966.1 GCA_013822885.1 Bradyrhizobium sp. | reverse complement strand
GGACCGCCCCCGGCAACCCGTAGGCTTCCATCTGTGCCTGCACCTGCGCAACGTTATGTCCGAGCACGACGATGTCGTGCTTCTTGCCATCGACGTCCCGGACGTGGTCCCGCAGCAGCGCCTCGGCCTTGAAGCCAAGGCTCTCGAACAGGGCAATCGCGGCCTGCTGGTCGACCGTCATCTGCACCGACAGCTTTTCCAGCCCGGCACCGAGGGCGATGGCAAAGGTCTCCTGCGACAACGCCCGGCCGACGCCCTGCCCGCGGACATCCAGCGACACCACCATCCGGATCTCGCCGACATGGGGCGACCAGGAATGCGGGTCGCGCACCAGCGTGCCGCAGCCGACCACCGTTCCGCCCTTGATCGCCAGCAGGCTCACGATCGCGCCGCGGTCGATCTCGTTGACCCACGCCGACAGCACTTTTGGCTGGCTGATATTGCGCGGCAGGAACAGCAGGTCGTGCGTCGGAAGCTTTTGCGCAAACGTCAGCACCGCGGGCTCGTCGCTGCGCGTCATCAGGCGGAATTCAATATCGCCCGCATCTGTCTTGACGTGGCGTGGATAGGAACGTGTTTCACTCATGTCGATCTCTTGCCCAACCAGGAGTCCAGTTTCGGCCACAGCCGCTTGACCGCGTTGGCACCGGCGACGAGGCTGACGTGACCGCCCTTCAGCATCACCTCTTCCTTGTCCGTCGAGCCGACCTTGGCGATCAGATGTTTTGCCGCGTCATACGGCACGATGTGATCGTGTTCGGCGACCGCGTGCAGGATCGGCACCTTGATCGTTGAAATATCCGCCGCGCGACCGCCGACCGACATGGTGTCGTTGTAGAGCTTGTTGTCCCACATCAGGTTCTTGGTGATGTCGCGGAAATACTCGCCAGCCAGCGGCAGGGTGTCCGTGCCCCAGCGATCCATCATCCGGTAGGCCTTGACGTATTCGTCGTTCCAGATGTTTTCCCACAACTGCACCTGGCCGGCGGCGCGCGACGCCGGCCGCAGCATCTCGAAAGACTGCAGGATCAGTTCCGGCGGCACGTTGCCGACGCTGTCGACGAGCTTGTCGACGTCGAAATAGCGGCGATCCGAGAAATTCGAGAACAGCTTCATCTCGCGGAAATCGATCGGCGTGGTGAAGCAGATCAGGTTCTTCATCGGCCCGTCGTT
>PNLC01000965.1 GCA_013822885.1 Bradyrhizobium sp. | reverse complement strand
CACAGATCGTGGTCGGGCCGAACATCCGCAACGTCCCGACCGACAAGTCCGTGGTCGACGACGTCCTGACGAACGTGGTGCCGAAAACCCTTCTCTATCTCGACGGGCAGATCACCGGAAAATTCCTGGTCGGCGACGCCATGACGCTGGCCGACATCGCCATCGTGTCGAACTTCATCGTCTATCAGTATCTGGGCTTTGCGATCGGTGCCGCCAAATATCCGAAGTTCGCGAGATATGTTCGCGAGATTGCCGCAACCCCTGCATTCCAGAGGGCGTTGGCAGATGAAAGGCCGTTCGTCGACCAGATGGGATTGAAGCGGGACTTCCTCTCCGCGGCATGACGGTCAACAGCCGGTTTCCTGGCCGTGGTCTTTTTTGGCTTCGGCCGGGATGTTGCGAAGTATAGTGTTCCGGTTGGAGTGGAGGATGCCGGTCGGATCATATGACAGAGGTCAGCGCGCAATCGCTCAGAATAGAGATCAATCCCGGTGAGACCGTATCGGCGCTTCTGATTCGGCCGCCACAGGCGCGTGCGTGCTACGTTTTCGCGCACGGGGCGGGCGCGGGCATGACACATTCGTCGATGGCAACGATTGCCGCGGGTCTCGGCGAGCGCGGGATCGCGACCCTGCGCTATCAGTTTCCCTACATGGAGAAGGGCAGCAAGCGGCCCGATGCGCCCAGGGTCGCGCATGCCGCCGTCCGCGCTGCAGTGGCGGAAGCCGGCCGATGCTGTCCATCGCTGCCGCTATTCGCGGGCGGCAAATCGTTCGGCGGGCGGATGACTTCGCAGGCGCAGGCGCAGGCGCTTTCGCCGTTACCCGGCGTTCGCGGGCTGGCGTTTCTCGGCTTTCCGCTGCATCCGGCCGGCAAGCCTTCCAGCGACCGCGCCGAGCATCTCGCCGAAATCAAGATTCCGATGCTGTTCCTGCAGGGCACGCGCGATGCGCTGGCGGAGCTGAGTCTGCTCGAGCCCGTCGTCAAGGGCCTAGGATCGCGGGCCATGCTGCATCTGCTCGATGGCGCCGATCATTCCTTTCACGTGCTGAAGAGTTCGGGGCGGAACGATCGCGAGGTGATGGCAGAGGCGCTCGATGCGTTCGCGGCGTGGGCCGATGGGGTCATCGGGTAGCTCCCAGACGTCGTCCCGGCTCAGGGCCGGGACGACGGTGA
>PNLC01000964.1 GCA_013822885.1 Bradyrhizobium sp. | reverse complement strand
ACTGATCACCTTGGCGACCAGCGTGTTGACGGTCGCGTCGAGCGCGTCGCCCGCCTTGTCGCCGGAGGAGAGGATGCGGGTCGCCAGCCGGCTGCCGGCTTCGTCGATCTTGTTGACGAGGTCGCCCGAGCGCAATTCGAGTTCGAGCAGCAGCGAGTCGGAAGAGTTCTTCAGCGAATCGTGGACCTGTTCGGTGCGGTCGGAGATGCCGTCGACGATGGTCGAGGAGCGCTGCTCGAATTCGCCGGTGATGCGGTCGATGCGCTCGTTGAGCATTTCGTGGACGCGGTCGGCCAGATCGACGAACTCGTCGTGCACGTGGCCGGTCTTGAAGTTGAGGCTCGTGGTCAGTCGCTCGGAGGCGTCGAGCACGGCGCGCGTAGTCTCGGCGCTGGCTTCCTCGAGGCGATCGAGCAGGTCGCCGCCGCGTTCGCCGAGCGCCAGGATCATGTTGTCGCCTGCATGGCTCAGGGCGCTGGTGATGTGCTGGCCGCGCTCTTCCAGCGCGCCGGTGATGCTTTTGGCGACTTCGTCAACGCGCGATGCGATCGCGTCCGAGATCAGCGCGATATCGTGGCGCAGGTCGATCTGGACGCCGGAAATGGCGCTGCGAACCTGTTCGGCCTGGCCCACCAGATTGTCGCGCTGATGGGCGATGTCCTGAAGCAATGCGCGAATGCGCACTTCGTTGTCGCTATAGGCGCGCTCGAGCGCGGCAACCTCGTTGGCGACGAGCGTTTCAAGTTCGCCGGCGCGCGCGATCGCGCGTTCGACGCCGTCGCCCATCGCGGCGACTTCCCGGCGGATCGCCTGGCCGACGGTCACCATGGAATCGGCGGCGGCGGCTTCGGGCTCGGAGAAGCGGATCGCGACCTGCGCCATCGACTGCGCGATCATCCGCATTTCCTGGCCGCGCCAGGCGAGGCTTGCGAGGAAATAAAACAGCAGCACCGGCGCAAAGAACAGCGCCGCGAGGCCCGCGAGTACCAGCACGCCGCCGCTCTGTCCGATCGCCGCCTGCAGCGAGGGGAGGAAGGCGAAGGTCAAGAGCGCACAGCCTACGACCCACACACCGCCAAATATGGACGCCAGCGTATAGACGCTGCGGGCAGGGCGGCCCTTCTGGATTGCCTGCAGAATCTGCCCAATGGTTTCGCGATCGTCATTGGCGGCGCG
>PNLC01000963.1 GCA_013822885.1 Bradyrhizobium sp. | reverse complement strand
GGAGCTCGAGGGCAGGGCGACGACGGGGGCGGCGATTTTAAGGCCGTAGCGTTACCGGAATTGTACCTCAGACTCGTCATGCCCGGCCTTGTGCCGGGCATCCACGTCTTTGCGGCAGCCGAAAGACGTGGATGGCCGGGACGAGCCCGGCCATGACGAAATTCAACAACTGAGTCACGCTACCCTTCGCGCCGCACCTGCCTTGACCAAAATCGTGTCGAGGCAATCGATCATCAACGATATCTCCTCGCGTGTGACGTTGAGCGCCGGCATGAAGCGCAGCGCATCGGGTTGCGGCGAGTTGATGAGGACGCCGTCCGCAAGCGCCTCAGCCACGATCGCGGCGCCGATCGACAGTTTCAGGTCCAGCGCCAGCAACAAGCCCCGGCCACGGACTTCGCCGAGGCCGTGCCGCGCCGACAGCTTCTGCAATTCGCTCTCCAGAAACAGGCCGGCGTCGGTGGCCGATTTCAGGAATTGCGGCTGGCTGACGTGTTCGAGTACCGCCAGACCTGCGGCGCACATCAGCGGATTGCCGTTGAAGGTGCCGCCCTGGTCGCCGTGTTCGAAGCAGGACGCGTGCTCGGTCGCGAGCAGGGCTGCCAGCGGCACACCGCCGCCGATTCCCTTGCCGAGCGTCATGATGTCGGGCTCGATGCCGGCGTGCTCGTAATGAAACAGTTTTCCGGTGCGGCCCATGCCGGTCTGGATCTCGTCGACGATCAGGAGCAGGCCATGCGCCTTGGTCAGCGCCCGCAATTCCTGCATGAACTGGTCGGTGGCCGGCCAGACGCCGGCTTCGCCCTGGATCGGCTCCAGCATCACCGCGACCGTGTTGTCCGAGATCAGCGCCTTCACTGAATCGAGATCGTTGAGCCTGGCCTTGCGGAATCCCGAAACCTTCGGCTCGAACAGAGGCTCGAACGCCTTCTTGCCCGACGCCGACATGGTCGCGAGCGTGCGGCCGTGAAAACCGCCTTCGAAAGTGATGATTTCGAACGCTCCGTTCTTGTATTTGGCGCCGTATTTTCGCGCGAGCTTGATCGCGCCTTCATTGGCTTCCGCGCCGGAATTGGCGAAGAACACCTGATCGAAACAGCTCTTTTCGACCAGCGCTTGCGCCAGCTTGAGGCTCGGTCCGTTGTAGAAGGCCGGGCTCGGAGTCAGCAGCAACTTT
>PNLC01000962.1 GCA_013822885.1 Bradyrhizobium sp. | reverse complement strand
GGGGATGATGCCGATCAGGTTCGAGACGCAGATGAACATGAACAGCGAGAAGATCAGCGGGAAGAACTTCATGCCTTCCGAGCCGGCGGTAGAGCGGATCGTCGAGGCGACGAACTCGTAGGAGATTTCGGCGATCGACTGAATCCGCCCCGGAACCAGCTGCCCTCTCGCCATGCCGCCGATCATCAGCAGCGAGATCACCGCCACGGTGATGAACATGTAGAGCGACGAGTTGGTGAAGGCGATCGTGTGGTTGCCGATATGCCCGATCGTGAAGATGGGCTCGATATTGAACTGGTGGATCGGGTCGATTTTCATCCGCGCGGCTCTTTATCCACCGGCCCTGGCCGGCAATCGAATTTAAAATGTCGTGACTTCCCGTCGATGCTCAGCGCTTGCGGGAAGCTACGCCTGCAGACCTCACCACGTTGAGCACGCCGGCGGTGAAGCCAAGCAGCAGAAACACGATGAGACCGAACGGCGATGTCGACAGCCAACGGTCGACTCCCCAGCCAATCGCCGCTCCGACGACAACGCCCGCGACCAATTCCGAGGAAAGGCGGAAACCCAGCGCCATTGCAGATGTTCTGGCAGCCGTGTCGCCGCTTTCAGTTCCGGGTTGATCAGTCCTGAGTTTCCGGTTGTCGCGAATTTCGGACAATCGGTGGTCGAGACTTCCGAGCCTTGCGGAAAGCGCAGCTTCGTCAGACGACGATTGATCGCGATTTCCACTTGCGTTGTCGTTCTTGTCTTTGGCCATGGCCAAGACACTAAACGATGCTGCGGTTGATGGAAATTGCGCCGTCACCCTTGAAAGCCGCGCGGACCATACTTACCGCGTCTGAGCAAGTCAAGATTGCGCCGTAACCAGTTAGTGCCTTGATTTGAAACGATTTATTTTTGCGGTGCCAGCGATCCCCTGGACCTGTCATCGCAGTGCAACAGCTGGCGCGACATCGGTCGATCTTGCGCGGATTTCGCCGACCTGTTGGGATGCCGCAAACGAACCTTCGAATCCCGCTTCCCGGAGAGCGCATGCCACGCCAGGTCGACTACTATTTCTCGTTTCAATCGCCGTGGGCCTATATCGGGCATAGAGCCTTTCGTGAGCTCGTAAGTACTTATGATCTCAAGGTGAATTACAAACCCGTGGTGCTGGTCGACCTGTTCTCGGAAA
>PNLC01000961.1 GCA_013822885.1 Bradyrhizobium sp. | reverse complement strand
GCGCGCGGTGTTGTAGTGATCCTCGCCGACGACCAGCGGGGAGAGCATGCGCGAGGTCGAGTCGAGCGGGTCCACCGCCGGATAGATGCCCTTTTCCGAGATCGCGCGGTTCAGCACCGTGGTCGCGTCCAGATGGGCGAACGAGGTCGCAGGCGCCGGGTCGGTCAAGTCGTCGGCCGGCACGTAGATCGCCTGCACCGACGTGATCGAGCCCTTGTGCGTCGTGGTGATGCGCTCCTGCAGCGCGCCCATGTCGGTGGCGAGCGTCGGCTGATAACCCACGGCCGAAGGAATGCGTCCCAACAGCGCCGACACTTCGGAGCCTGCCTGGGTGAAGCGGAAGATGTTGTCGACAAAGAACAGCA
Source organism: Bradyrhizobium sp. (assembly GCA_013822885.1). Classification (GTDB taxonomy): domain Bacteria; phylum Pseudomonadota; class Alphaproteobacteria; order Rhizobiales; family Xanthobacteraceae; genus Bradyrhizobium. The sequence continues at coordinate 813 of PNLC01000961.1, read as the reverse complement.
CGTCCTGGCCCTGGTCACGGAAGTGCTCGGCGACCGTCAGGCCGGTGAGGCCGACGCGGGCACGGGCGCCCGGGGGTTCGTTCATCTGGCCGAACACGAGAGCGCATTTCGATTTGACGCTCGGATCGGGATTCTTCGGATCGGCGTTGACCTTGGATTCGATGAACTCGTGATAGAGGTCGTTGCCTTCGCGGGTACGCTCACCGACGCCGGCGAACACCGAGTAGCCACCGTGGGCCTTGGCGACGTTGTTGATCAGTTCCTGAATCAGCACCGTCTTGCCGACGCCGGCGCCGCCGAACAGGCCGATCTTGCCGCCCTTGGCGTAAGGCGCCAGCAGGTCGACGACCTTGATGCCGGTGACGAGAATTTCGGCTTCGGTGGACTGGTCGGTATAGGTCGGCGCTTCCTGGTGGATGGCGCGCAGGTCGTCGCCCTTGACCGGACCGGCTTCATCGATCGGCTCGCCGATCACGTTCATGATGCGGCCGAGCGTGCCGTCGCCGACCGGAACGCGGATCGGAGAACCGGTGTCGGTCACTTCCTGGCCCCGGACCAGACCCTCGGTGGTGTCCATCGCGATGGTGCGCACCGTGGACTCGCCGAGATGCTGCGCCACTTCGAGCACCAGGCGGTTGCCGCCGTTCTTGGTTTCGATTGCGTTCAGAATGGCGGGCAGATGTCCCTCGAACTGCACGTCGACGACGGCGCCGATGACCTGCGTGATGCGTCCGTTCTGGTTGGCGGGTGTGGCCATAAACTCTCTCCTTCGAATTCTATTTCTAGACAACCGTCAGTTTGATCGTGCCTGCC
>PNLC01000960.1 GCA_013822885.1 Bradyrhizobium sp. | reverse complement strand
GCGCGACAGATGCGATCGCTCGCGGCGGCCGATCGGCGCCAGCGGCGGCGGCTCGGGCTTTGGCGGGACAACGATCCGCGCAGGCGCTGCGAGCCGTGGCGAAGCAGCCGGCTTCGGCGCGGCGTTCGGCTCACCTGCCGCCGACGGGGCCGGCGGCTTCACGCGGTGCCGCTTGCGCAGCGGCTTGACCTGCTTGGCGACGCTTTCCCACAGCGCGCGTTCCTCTTCGCTCAGCCCGCGCTTGCGCCGCGGCGGCACCGGCAATTCGGGAATCGAACTCGACGTCCGCCGTTTCATCTGGGGGAGCGATAGCGGCGGAGTTGACGCTGCTGGGGTTTGGTCGAAACCGGTGCGATGACGGGACGTGGTTCGGGCAGCGGTACCATCTTTGTGGCCTCAGCCTGGATGGCGGCGGTGACCTCCGGTGGCTTCACAGCGCCGTTCGATTCTTTGCCCGGATCCTTCAGCGCGTTGGTTTGCGGAAACAGACTTGCGATCTTGTCCGACGGCCGCTCATCCGGCACCGGCAGCTTGCGGCCGCGCGCGGTTGGATCGAGGCTCTTCGGCACCAGGATGACGAAACGTGCATTGTGGCGGATCCGGCCGGAAACCTTGCCGGCCTCCGCGCCGGCCCCGAAATAGAGATCGGCGCGCGCGGGCCCGACGATCGCGGAGCCGGTGTCCTGCCCGATCATCAACCTCCGAAACGGCGTCTTCGATCGGTCCGATTCAATCGGCAGTTCACCCTCGATGAAGAACGGCGTGCCGTAGACATGCAACGCCTTGTCGACGGCGATCGAGCGCCCCGGCGTCAGCGGCACGCCCTGCGCGCCGACCGCCTCGTCCTTGTCGGAAAGCTGCACCTCGCGAAAGAAGACGTAGGACCTGTTCTGCCGCCGCAGTTCGTTGGCGCCCTCCGGGTTCTGCTCCATCCATTCCCGGATCTTCTGCATCGACATCTGATCCCTCGGGATGATGTTGCGTTCGATCAGGATGCGGCCGACCGGAGTATAGGGATAGCCATTATGCGCATCGTAATTGATGCGAATCGTCGAGCCATCAGGGAGAAGCACCCGGGCTGAACCCTGGATCTGCGAGAACAGGAGATCGGTCTGCTCCCTCAGCCAGCAGATTTCGAGGCCGCGGCCCTCGATCGCACCGTCCTCGATTTCGCCCCGA
>PNLC01000959.1 GCA_013822885.1 Bradyrhizobium sp. | reverse complement strand
CTCCAGCCGCAGTCCCTGTTCGCCTTCCTCGACGACCAGGGATTCGCGCAGGTTTCGCAGCAGCAGCGCAATGAAGATCTGATCGGTCGCCACATCGAGCAGCGTTCCCTCGCGCGCGCCCTGGCGGACGGCGGCGAATGCATGCGGATTGTAGCGCTCGCGATCGAAGCGCACCCATTCGATCTGCATCGGCAGCACGTAGCGCGCGGTGACGCCGCGCTGCGTCGTCTCGAAAAATGCCAGCCACGGCCGGTTGTCGCCGATATCGCAGAACGGAATCGCCGAGACCAGCGTCGGCTGGATCGCCTTGGACGATCGCTCCGGGTACCAGCGGGTCCGCGCCAGATGGGCGGGCAGCACGTCGCGCTCGAATACGCCGCGCTCGCGCGCCAGCGAGACCCAAGTTGCGTTCACTGGCACCACCAGCGTCTCGAACTCGGGCACGGCCCGCTGCATCACCGGCGCCGATTTGTCGCGCTCCTGCAGTTCGAACCAGTAGAAGCCGTACGGCGCCAGCGTGATCATGTAGGGCAGTTCGCCGATCATCGGGAAGCGCGTGCGGCCGAGCATTTCCAATGGAATGCGGCCATTCCAGGCGGAGAGGTCGAGCTCGGTCGCCTGCGCCGATCGCGACAGGTTGGCGACGCACAGGATCACCTGGTCCTGGTACTGGCGCACATAGCACAGCACCGAGCGGTTCTCCGGGCGGATGAACGTCATGGTGCCGCGGCCGAAGGCGAGCGTGGATTTGCGGACCGCGATCAGCCGCTTGGTGGCAGAGAGCAGCGAGGACAGACTGCGCGACTGCGCCTCGACATTGACGGACTCATACCCATAGACCGGGTCCATGATGGTCGGCGCGTAGAGGCGTGCGGGATCGGCGCGGGAGAAGCCGCCGTTGCGGTCGGGCGTCCACTGCATCGGCGTGCGGACGCCGTTGCGGTCGCCGAGATAGATATTGTCGCCCATCCCGATCTCGTCGCCGTAATAGATGATCGGCGTTCCCGGGAACGACAGCAGCAGCGAGTTCATCAGCTCGATCTTGCGCCGATCGTTGTCCATCAGCGGCGCGAGCCGGCGGCGGATGCCGACATTGATACGGGCGCGGGGATCGTTGGCGTAGGTCGACCACAGATAGTCGCGCTCGACGTCGGTGACCATTTCCAGCGTCAGTTCGTCG
>PNLC01000958.1 GCA_013822885.1 Bradyrhizobium sp. | reverse complement strand
TTCCAGGAGGCGCCGATCACGATGCCGATGGAGGCGAGTTCGTCCTCGCCCTGCACGATCGCGTATTTCGCCTTGCCCGTCTCCGGGTCGTGCCGCAGTTTCTTGCAGTGGCTCGTGAAGGCCTCCGCGACCGACGACGACGGCGTGATCGGATACCAGGCGCAGACGGTGGCGCCGCCATAGACGGCGCCGAGCGCGGCCGCGCTGTTGCCTTCCATGAAGATGCGCTCGCCGACCTTGTCGGACTTCTTCACCTGCAGCCCGATCGGGCACTTCAAATTCTGCAACGCCCAGTCGCGGCCGAGATGCAGCGCATGGACATTGGAGGAAAGCAGCTTCTCCTTGCCCTTGTACTGTTCGCCGATCAGTTGCTCGACCAGTTTCGGATCGAGGTCGAGCAGGGCGCAGAGCGCACCGAGATAGATGATGTTCTTGAATAGTTGGCGCTGGCGCGGATCGGTGTAGGTCGAGTTGGTGATCGCGGTCAGCGGCACGCCGATGACATTGATGTCGGCGCGGAATTTCGACGTCGGCATCGGCTTGGTCGAATCGTAGAACAGATAGCCGCCAGGCTCGATCGAAGCGACGTCCTTGTCCCAGGTCTGCGGGTTCATCGCCACCATCAAGTCAACGCCGCCGCGGGCGCCGAGGTGGCCGGCTTCGGTGACGCGCACCTCGTACCAGGTTGGAAGCCCCTGGATGTTGGAGGGGAAGATGTTGCGCGGTGAGACCGGCACGCCGTGGCGCAGGATCGAGCGCGCGAACAGCTCGTTGGCGCTCGCCGATCCTGAGCCGTTGACATTGGCGAAGCGGACGACGAAGTCGTTTACGCTGCTGATCGGGCTTTGGTCTGGCATGTTGATCCCGCGTGAGTCATATCGATCAGGTATTTCTGCATGTCCCAGGCGCCGGTGGGGCAACGCTCGGCGCATAGTCCGCAATGCAGGCAGACGTCCTCGTCCTTCACCATGACGCGCCCGGTCTTGAGGCCGTCGGCGACATAGAGTGCCTGGTCGTGATGCGGCGAGGGCGCCTTCAACCGCTGCCGCAGGTCCGCTTCCTCTCCATTCTCCGTGAAGGTGATGCAGTCCATCGGGCAGATGTCGACGCAGGCGTCGCATTCGATGCAGGCGGGCGCCGAGAATATGGTCTGCACGTCGCAGTTCAGGCAGCGCTGCGCC
>PNLC01000957.1 GCA_013822885.1 Bradyrhizobium sp. | reverse complement strand
CCGTCGTCCGGACGCGACAGGTCCTTCTGCGCCACCGCGCGCACGACATAGGGCGTCACCAGAACCATCAGTTCGGTCTGGCTGTTGACGAAGTCGCGGCTGCGGAACAGCGCGCCGAGAACCGGCAGTTGCGTCAGGCCGGGAAAGCCGTTGACCGCCTGCTTGGTCTGTTCCGCGATCAGGCCCGCCATCGCCATCGATCCGCCCGAGGGAATTTCCAGCGTGGTTTCCGCCCGGCGGGTCTTGATGGAGGGTATGGTCAGCGAGTTCGTCGACGTTGCGCTGACGGCTTGCGACAGCGTGATCGAATTGTCGTTCGACAGTTCGGATACTTCCGTCATCACGCGGAGGCTGATGCGGCCCTCGGTCAGCACGACCGGGGTGAAGTTGAGCGAAATGCCGAACTTCTTGAAGCTGATCTGGGTCGTACAAACGCGCGTGACCGGGTCGCAGGAATAGCCGGCAGGAACCGGAAACTCGCCGCCGGCAATGAAGGTGGCCGACTCGCCGGAAATCGCGGTCAGGTTCGGTTCGGCCAGCGTACGCACCACGCCGGCGCTCTCCATGGCGCGCAAGGTCGCGGTCACCGACGGAACGCTGCCGAACGATCCGCTCAGCTGGTTGCCGGAGACCAGCGAGCGGCCATAGGCGGTGAACGGGTTGGCGTTGTTGAAGTTCACCACCGCGGTGCCGTAGGTCATCGTGGCTGACAGGTCGATGCCCATCTGCTTGACGATGTTGCGCGCGACTTCGGTGACGACCACCTTGAGCATCACCTGGTCGCGACCGCGAACCGCGATCGAATTGACGACCCTTTCCACGCCGCCGACCAGGCGAGCGGCCATGTCGGCAGCCTGCTGTGCCTCCACCGGAGATGCCGCTGTGCCGCTCAGCACCACGCCGTCGCCGACACCGTCGATCTGGATGTCCGAGTTCGGCAGCGACTGCTTCAGCGCGGCGCGAACGCCGTTCAGGTCCCGCTTGACCGCGATGTCATAGGCCGCGATCTGCTGGCCCGCGGCATCGAAGAAGATGATGTTGGTCTGTCCGACCGCGGCGCCGATGATATAGGCGCGCTGGGTGGAGCGGACGACGGCGTTGGCGATCTTCGGATCGGCGACCAGCACGTCCTTGATCTCGCGCGGCAGGTCGATCACGATGGATTTTCCGATCCCGAGCGAAA
>PNLC01000956.1 GCA_013822885.1 Bradyrhizobium sp. | reverse complement strand
GCCGGATCTCGGCCGAGACCGGCGCCAGGGTCGGCGGAACGCTGTATTCGGACAGTCTGACGGGCGAAAAGGGCGATTCTCCCACTTACATTGCCATGGTCAGGCACAATATAAAGGCCCTGACCAGCGCGCTGAGCCAATAGGCAGGGGCCTCCCTGCCTGCCGGCGCGCCCCTTAAATTCCGCTCCGGAGCGACTATGCCTGAAGATGCGTCCCATAAAATTCCAGTGACCGTGCTGACGGGCTATCTCGGCGCCGGCAAGACTACGCTGCTCAACCGGATCCTGTCGGAAAACCACGGCAAGAAGTACGCCGTCATCGTCAACGAATTCGGCGAGATCGGCATCGACAACGACCTCATCATCGGCGCCGATGAAGAAGTGTTCGAGATGAACAATGGCTGCGTCTGCTGTACCGTGCGCGGCGACCTCGTGCGCATTATGGAAGGGCTGATGAAGCGGAAGGGCAAGTTCGACGCCATCATCGTCGAGACCACCGGTCTGGCCGACCCGGCGCCCGTGGCGCAGACCTTCTTCGTCGACGAAGACGTCCAGAAAAACGCCCGCCTCGACGCGGTGGTGACGGTTGCCGACGCCAAATGGCTGAGCGATCGTCTGAAGGATGCGCCGGAAGCCAAGAACCAGATCGCCTTTGCCGACGTCATCGTGCTGAACAAGACCGACCTCGTCTCCAAGGCCGAGCTCGCCGAAGTCGAGGCCCGGATCCGCGGCATCAACCCGTACGCAAAACTGCACCGCACCGAACGCTGCAAGGTCGCGCTCTCGGATGTGCTGGAACGCGGCGCGTTCGATCTGGATCGGATCCTCGAGATCGAGCCGGAATTCCTCGACGCCGGCGACGGTCACGATCATCACCATGACCACGACCACCATCACGGTCATGACCATCACGATCACGGTCACAGCCATGGCGGGCTGAAGCATTATCACGACGAGGATATGCAATCGCTGTCGCTGCGCTCGGACAAGCCGCTCGACCCCAGCATATTCATGCCGTGGCTGCAGAACCTCGTTGCCACCGAGGGGCAGAAGATCCTGCGCTCGAAAGGCATCCTGTCCTTCACCGACGATGACGACCGCTACGTGTTCCAGGGCGTCCACATGATGCTGGAAGGCGATCATCAGCGAAAGTGGAAGGAGGGCGAGCCGCGCGAAAGCCGCGTC
>PNLC01000955.1 GCA_013822885.1 Bradyrhizobium sp. | reverse complement strand
CGGCTCCGGGTCGCTTCCGCGAACTCCTTGCGATTTGGCGTCAGCAGCGTCGCGCCGCGATAGATCGCGAAATTGGCGCTCTTGGGATCGACGATGACCCGCTTCCCAAGCTTCTTTGCGGTGTCGATGATGTTGCGGATCACCCGCGCCGTCAGCACGCCCTTGGCATAGTCGGACAACAGCACGATATCGGCGCGGGCGAGTTGCGGCAGGATCGCGTCGATCAGCTTCTGCTCGATCGCAGGCGGCGCCGGCTGCGCCACCTCCCAATCCGCGCGCAGCATGTGGGTGGAAAAATGCTCGGAGACGAAGCGCACCTTGCGCGTCGTCGGACGGCTCGCATCCGAGACCAACACGGCCTCGATCAGGCTTTCCCGCGCCAGTTCCGCCCTGAGTTTGGCCCCTGCCTCGTCCTCTCCGACCAGTCCTGCAAAGATGCATCGTCCACCGAGCGAGGCGATATTGCGCGCGACGTTGCCGGCGCCGCCGACGTTGGTCTCGCTGCGCTGGACCGCGATGACAGGCGCCGGCGCCTCCGGCGAAACGCGCGACACCTCGCCATAGACGAATTCGTCGAGCATGAGGTCGCCGACGCAGAGCACGGTCTGGTTTCGGATTGCCTCGCTCAAGGCTTCAAAGTCAAACATGGGTGTACCTTCAGCCCGTCAGCGAAAGCGATCGGCGCGATCGAGGAAGCCCTTTACATAACTGTCCACCGCCTCTTCCAGCACGGTGAAGCCGCCATTGTAGCCGGCGCGCTGCAAGCGGCCGACATCGCTCTGGGTAAAGTATTGGTAGCTGTCGCGTATCTGTTCGGGCATGTCGATGTACTGGATATTCGGCCTGGCCCCGAGCGCGGTATAGGCCGCCAGCATCAGGTCGCGAAAACTGCGCGCGGTGCCGGTGCCGACGTTGAACAGCCCGCTGACGCCGGGCGAAGCCAAAAGCCACATCGTCACGCGCACAACGTCGTCGACATAGATGAAATCGCGGCGCTGGTCGCCATCGGCGATCCCGTCGCGGTGGGACTTGAACAATTGCACCGGACGGCCAGCCTTGACGTCGTCGAAGCGCCGCGCCAGCACGCTCATCATCGTGCCCTTGTGATATTCATTGGGGCCGAACACGTTGAAGAACTTCAGCCCGGCCCATTGCGGCGGCAGGCGCTCACCGCGCGCGGCGCG
>PNLC01000954.1 GCA_013822885.1 Bradyrhizobium sp. | reverse complement strand
GGATCGCGGCGGGCCGCGCCCAGGCGCTGGAGTTCATCGAGCGCAGCGACAAGAAATTCGAAACCCATGCCGGCGAGCGCGGCCGCATGCTTTCCGGCGGCGAGCGGCAACGGCTGTCGATCGCGCGCGCGTTGTTGAAAGACCCGCCGATCCTGATCCTCGACGAGGCGACCAGCGCGCTCGACGCCGTTACCGAAGCCAAGGTCAACGCCGCACTCGACGAGGTCATGAAGGGCCGCACCACCTTCGTCATCGCGCACCGCCTTTCGACCATCCGCAATGCCACGCGTATCCTGGTGTTCGACAACGGACGCGTGATCGAAAACGGAACCTTCGACGAACTGGTGGCGAAGGGCGGCCGGTTCGCCGAACTCGCGAAGGCCCAGTTCATGGTGCACGAGAATGCGCGGGCCGCCATCGAAGCCAAATAAGCTGACGGAACCGGCCTAAAACCTTCGGATATCACCGAAATTGCGTCCATTTCGTCCGCGATTTGGTCCCGTGCCCTCTGTTCTGAATCAGCAAGCCGGTATAGGTTTGCGCTGCCGCATTGCGACGGCACCGGACACGCTTGAAACCCGAACGTTGAATCGACGGGACCTCCTTTTCGAAGGCGGGTCTCAAAGGACCGGAAAGCAAAAGTGCATCTCGCTCGCCTGCTGTCTCGCAACTCGCTCAACTGGATCCTGCTTGCGGTAGCGCTCGCCGTCGTGGCGCCGCGCGTCGCGCACGCCGAAGCGTTGCTGCTCGTCGAGGCCGATACCGGAAAGGTCCTGCAGGCCGACAACGCGACCATGCCATGGTACCCGGCGTCGGTGACCAAGATCATGACCGCCTACATCACGCTGAAGGCGGTGAAGGAAGGCCGCCTGTCGCTGGATACGGTGCTGACGGTGTCGCCGACCGCGGCCTCGCAGTCGCCATCCAAGATGGGTTTTCGTCCGGGCATCCAAGTCACCGTCGACAATGCGCTGAAGATGATGATGGTGAAGTCGGCCAACGACATGGCCGTGGTGCTCGCCGAGGGCGTCGGCGGCTCGGTCGACGGCTTCTCCGCGACGATGAACGCGACCGCATCAAAGCTCGGCATGACGCAGACGAGCTACGTCAACCCGAACGGCCTGCCGGCCGACGGGCAGGTGACCTCGGCGCGCGATCTCGCGATGCTGGCGCGCGCCTTCATT
>PNLC01000953.1 GCA_013822885.1 Bradyrhizobium sp. | reverse complement strand
TGCATCGAACAACGATGCCAAGCGAACATCTGCGCCTACCGCAAATGTGAACGGGCCGACGCCGCTCGCCGGGATATCCGCGCCCTCATGGCGCGCGCTCGCCGAACGCGCCGTTGAGCCGAACGGCTATTATCTCCCCGATTGGGAACTGGCGGTAAACGCGTCCGCACACGGCCGCACCGGCGCGTCAGCACTCAGCGCGTGGAGCGATGCTTCGCAATTGATCGGCCTCATGCCGGTCATTTCGATGTGGCGCGCCTACAAGATCCCGCTGCCTGTTCTAGTCAGCGCCGATCCTTACGGCACGCTTTGCACCCCCCTGCTCGATCGCGACGTGCCGGAGGATGCCGTCGCGGGCATCCTGCAGCAGGCCCGACAGGCAGGCGCCCACGCATTGATGCTACGCGACACCTCGCTCGATGGCGCGGCCATGAAAGCCTTCACCAACGCGTTGCGTCGTGACGACATGGCGCCGCTCGTGCTGCAGTCGCACGTCCGCGCCTGCCTCGATGCCTCGGGCGACGCAGAAGAGGTGCTGCGCGAGGCGCTGGGCGCGAAGAAGCTCAAAGAACTGCGCCGCCAGCGAAACCGTCTCGCCGAACACGGCGCTCTCGATTTCGAAGTAGCTCGCACGCCCGCCGAAATGGCCGCAGCAGTCGAAACTTTCCTCACGCTGGAAGCCAGCGGCTGGAAGGGCAAGCGCGGCACCGCGCTCGCGCAGGACGCAGGCGACGCAGCCTTCGTCCGCCGCGCGACCGTAGCGCTGGCCGAGACCGGGCAGTGCGAGATCGTGACGTTGCGCTCGGGCGAGGCCGCGGTCGCCGCGGCGATCGTGCTGCGCCATCAGGACCGCGCCTTCTACTTCAAGCTCGGCGTCGACGAGCACTTTGCAAAATTTTCGCCCGGCGTGCAGTTGACGCTGGACCTGACCCGCCACCTCTGCGCCGACCCGGCCATTGCCACGGTCGATTCCACCGCAAAAGCCGGTCACCCCATGATCGATCCGATCTGGCGCGGCCGCCTTGCGATCGGCGACGTCCTGATCCCGGTGCGGCGAGGCGATCCGGTGGTTCCGCTTACCCGCGCTGCGCTCGCGCTCCGCGATGCAATCCGCGAGCCGGTGCGGCGCCTCGTTCATCTGCTCAGGAAAAGTCAGGAGAAATCCACATGAACACCCTCACAGC
>PNLC01000952.1 GCA_013822885.1 Bradyrhizobium sp. | reverse complement strand
GCTTGAGCACGCGAGACATTCACGATGAGGAAACCAGCGACTGGAGAGCCGTATGCGGGAAAACCGCCCGTACGGTTCGGAGGGAGGGGAGGCCAAAAGCCTTCCCTACCCCTATCGGTGGAGAGATAACGCCTACAACGGCATCTTCCGATACTCCCGGTTGCTCAGGCTCGCTTCCTCCAGGTCGAGGTCGCGCTCGATACGCCGCCTGGTCTCGTCGGTGATCTTGCCGTCCCGCAGCAGCGCGTGGATGAACACCCGCTCGGAGGCGATCAGTTCGCGCGTCAGCGCAGTGCCGGCGGCCGAGACGTCGTGCGCGTTGGGATCTAGCGAATCCGGAAGCTGGTTGTTGCGGATTTCGTGCCTTGCGCGCAACAGTTTTACGACTTCGTCGGAGAGTTCGCGGTCGTCGGTGATGGCATCGAGCGACTTAAGCGCGGCATCGAGCGCCTCGCGTCGCGCCGCGATTTCGGATTCATGTTCCGCGATGTGCTCCCTGCGGCTGTCCCCGGCGACACCGAGCCATCGCACCACCAGCGGCAGTCCCGACCCAAGCCCGACGAGCGTGATGAAGATGACGCCGAAGGCGACGAACAGGATCATGTCGCGATAGGGAAAGCCTTCGCCGCCCGGCAGTGCGAGCGGCAAAGCCAGCGCGGCGGCGAGCGATACCGCGCCGCGCACGCCGGTGAAGGCAAGCACGAACGTGACCCGCCACGATGGCGCCGGATCGCGTTCACGCAAGCGCTTGCTGAGGATGCGGGGCAGGTAGACTGCAGGATAGACCCAGGCAAAGCGGGCGATAACGATGATGGCGACAACCAGTGCCGTCGTGAACACGATCTCCTGGAGCGGAAACGCCTTTGATGTTTCGTAGATCAGCCGCATCTGGGATCCGGTGAGGAGGAACAACATGCCCTCGACCAGAAAGATCACCAGGTCCCAGAAGAAGATGCCCTGCAGGCGGGTCGCAGCGGAGATCAGCAGCGGTCCGTTCCAGCTCATGTAGAGCCCGCAGGCGACGGTCGCGATCACGCCGGAGCCGCCGAGATGCTCGGGGATCCAGAAGGCGACGTAGGGGGTGATTAACGACAGCGTGATCTCGATCTGCGGATCCCGCGTGCGGTGCCTTGCGTGCAGGGAGAGCCAGCCGATCGCCAGGCCGAACAGGATCTCGCAGGCGACAA
>PNLC01000951.1 GCA_013822885.1 Bradyrhizobium sp. | reverse complement strand
TTCGTGCTGCTGCCGGTGGTGCTGTCGGGCGTGACGTTGACGGCGTGGCGCGGCTATCGCACCCGCGAGCCCATCGCCATCCTGCTGTCGACCGCCGTGCTGGTGCCGTTCTTCTATTTCTTCTGGAAGTCGCTGACGCTGCGGGTCGGCGACACCTGGCCGATGTTCCTGTGGCCCGCCGGCTTTGCCGCTACCGCCATCAATCTCACCTTGCTGTCGCGCGAGGGCTGGCCGGACTGGATCGTCAAATCGTCCTTCTGGTGGGCGAGGGTCGCCGTCATCTCCGGCATCGCCTTCGTTGTCGCCGTGTTTCTGTATTACGTCGCGGCGCCCTGGAACCTGATCGGCAGGACCGATCCGATCGGCGGCGAGGCCGGGTATCGGCAGGTCGTGGCGCGCGCCGAGACGCAACTGCAGGAGACCGGTGCGACCTGGATCGCCACCTCGGACTATCGCACCTATGCGATGCTGCGCTGGTACTTCAATGGCCGCGTGCCCGTCATCCAGATCAACGAGCGCGGAAGATTCCAGGGCTTTGGCGATCCCGGCATGAACCTGATCAGGGACCGTCCCGGCCTCTATGTCGCGCGCGAGCCGGACCATCGATTGCCGCTCTGGGATCTCACCACCGCGAAGCGGCAGCCGCTCGAAAGGGTCGAGCGGGTGTGGCGCGGGACGGTGATGGATACCTACGCGCTGGAAAAAATCACCGGCTGGACGCCCGACCTTTCGCCGCCGCCGGACTCGCCGCTGTTTCGCTGGCGCGTGCTGGCGGGGGATATTGGGTCTAGCGGTTTGAGCGCTGCGCGTCTGAACGTCATTGCGAGCGAAGCGAAGCAATCCATCTTTCCGAACGTCAGGTGACAATGGATTGCTTCGCTGCGCTCGCAATGACGCTGAAATATCTCCGCAGAACGTCATCCCCCGCGAAGGCGGGGGAACCAGTACGCCGCGGCCTATCGACTCCATCACTGCTGCCTCTGGAATACTGGATCGTCCGCCTTCGCGGACGATGACGACTGAATGTGACTTCGCGTTCTCGCGACGTAATACGCCCGAGGTTTGCCCTTGATCATGCTCCCTCTTGAGAAGAGGGCGCAGGGAAGACCGGGTGCGCGCTGCACCCGCGGTCTCGCGTGCAATTGCGCACAGCAAAAACGCACACGAGCATACAGGTTCAGCGGGAGCA
>PNLC01000950.1 GCA_013822885.1 Bradyrhizobium sp. | reverse complement strand
GGAGGTCCAGATCTTCTGGCCGTTGACGATCCAGTTGTCGCCGTTCTTTTCCGCGCGCGTTCGGAGCCCTGCGACGTCGGAGCCGCCGGCCGGCTCGGAGAACAGCTGGCACCATATATGTTCGCCGGAGGCAAGCTTCGGCAGATAGTGGCGCTTGTGCTCCTCGCTGCCGAACGCCATCACGGTCGGGCCGCACATGCCCTCGCCGATCTGGAACGGCTGCGTCAGCTTGCCGTAGACGCCCTCTTCCTGCTGCCAGATCACTTTCTCGATCGGGGTGGCGCCGCGGCCGCCATATTCCTTCGGCCAGTGCAGGCAGGCCCAACCGCCCTCGGCCTTCTTCTGCTGCCAGGCCTTGCCGACATCGACGATCTCTTCCTTCTCGAGCCGGATGCGGCCGAGCGAGGACTTTGAGAGTTCCGCCTCGTACTGCTTCGGCGCGTTGGCCTCGATCCATTTGCGGGCGGTGCTGCGGAATTCGGCTTCCTGCGGGGTGTCGTCGAAGTTCATGGCGGCTTCCTTTTTTGCTTGTCATTCCGGGGCGCGCACCGCGCGAACCCGGAATCTAGAAGTTATGTTGCTCGAGGTTCCGGGTTCGCCGCTGCGCGGCGCCCCGGAACGACGCCTATGCTCTTCCCTTGGTCGGGATCTTGTTGAACGGCACGTCCTTGTCGACCCTGATGTCACCGGGCAGGCCGAGCACGCGCTCGGCGATGATGTTGCGCATGATCTCATCGGTGCCGCCTTCGACGCGGGTACCCGGCGCGCGCAGCAGCATCGCCTGGAATTTTCCGGCGACCTCGGCGTCTTCAGGACCGCTGAGCACACCCGCAGCACCCTGCAGGTCCAGCGCGTACATCGCGACCTCCTGCACCATCGATCCCGCCACCAGCTTGCCGATGGAATTTTCCGGTCCCGGGCGATCGCCTTTCGACAGCGCCGAGATCGCGCGCATGCTGGTGTATCGCAGGCCACTGGCCTTCACCGCGTAGTTCGCGAGCCTTGAGCGAACGCTGCGGTCTTCGATCGCGGGACCATCTTCCAGCATCAGGCTGTTGCAGAAATCGAACAATTCGGGGAAACCGGTCGCGACGCCAGCACCGATCGACATGCGCTCGTTCATCAGCGTGGTCAACGAGACGTTCCAGCCGTCATTGACCGCGCCCAGCCGCTGCGAATCCGGGATCTTCACATCAGTG
>PNLC01000949.1 GCA_013822885.1 Bradyrhizobium sp. | reverse complement strand
CGTCCTCGAACTGCTCGGCAAGGAGGCGCGGCTGGGCTGGATTCTCGCGTTCGCCAATCTCCTGCTGGCCGCCGCGCAATTCGCCGAGCCCGTGCTGTTCGGCAAGATCATCGACGTGCTCTCCGGCAAGCCGCAGACCGGGCCGCTGGCGTCGAACTCGGCCTGGCCACTGCTGGCCGCCTGGGTGGCGTTCGGCCTGTTCACGATCCTGTGCAGCGCCGCGGTCGCGCTCAATGCCGACAAACTGGCGCACCGCCAGCGCCAGGCGGTGCTGACGGATTATTTCGAACATATCATGCAGTTGCCGCTGACCTTCCACACCGGCACCCATTCCGGCCGGCTGATGAAGGTGATGCTGAACGGCACCGACTCGCTGTGGCGGCTTTGGCTCGGATTTTTCCGCGAGCATTTTGCCGCGATCCTGTCGCTGGTCGTGCTGCTGCCGCTGGCGTTCTACATCAACTGGCGGCTGGCGATCCTGCTGTTCGCGCTCTGCCTGATATTCACCGTGCTGACCACCATGGTGGTGCGCAAGACCTACGGCATGCAGAGCGAGGTCGAGGCGCATTACAGCGATCTCTCCGCGCGCGCGTCGGACGCGCTCGGCAATGTCGCGCTGGTGCAGAGCTTTGTGCGGATCGATGCCGAGGTTCAGGGCCTGCGCTTTGTCGCCGACAAGCTGCTCGCGGTGCAGATGCCGGTGCTGGGGTGGTGGGCGCTCGTGACCGTGATCACTCGCGCCTCGACGACCATCACCGTGCTCGCAATCTTCACCGTCGGCATCTACCTCCACGGACAGGGGCAGACAACGGTCGGCGAGATCGTGATGTTCGTGAGTTTTGCTACCATGCTGATCCAGAAGCTCGAACAGGTGGTGAGCTTCATCAACAGCGTGTTCATGGAAGCGCCGCGGCTGCAGGAATTCTTCGACGTGCTCGATGCCGTGCCCGCGGTGCGCGACCGGCCGGGCGCGATGGATACCGGGCGGCTCTCCGGCCTCGTCGAGTTCAACAACGTCTCGTTTTCCTACGACGGCAAGCGGCCCGCGATCGAAGATCTTTCATTCACCGCCCTGCCCGGCCAGACCATCGCGCTGGTCGGCCCGACCGGCGCCGGCAAGTCGACCGCGATCGCGCTGCTGCACCGCGCCTTCGACCCGCAGTCCGGCATCATCAAGATCGACGGCATGGACATCCGCGGCCTGAC
>PNLC01000948.1 GCA_013822885.1 Bradyrhizobium sp. | reverse complement strand
CCGCTCAAATTCAGACCGACGGATAGCAGAATGAATCGGTCGAGCAGTCACCGCCGTCGAGCCGGATCTGGTGCGCCCGGTATCCGTCGGGGAAGTTCACCCAATAGTCCTTTGCCAGTTCGAGGCCCCCGCCTGGTTTTGCGATCGCCATCACTTCGGCAGCGGGCATGCCATCGGGATAGAACTGATCGTCCCAGGTCGAGTAGAGCGAGTTGGTCCAGTACACGCGCTTGCAATCGCGGCTGATCTCGACCATCTGCGGACCGCCCGCATAGGCCTTGCCATTCGGATGCGGCGTCTTGCGTACAATGCCGCCGATGTGAACCGATCCGGCAAGTTTGAGCTTCCTGGGATCGCTGACATCGTATTGACGCATCTCGCCGGTGCCCCAGCAGGACACGTAGAGGAACTTGTCGTCCATCGACAGGTCGATGTCGGTGACCAGCGGCGGCACCGCGCCAAAACCCTGCAGCAGCGGCGGCAGTTGCTCCTTCGGCGCGGGCTCGGGCGGGATCGTCGCGGTCTTCTCGATGTGGAATTTTCCACCCTCGCGCCACCAGGTCCAGATCGAGCCTTCGAGGTTGGTGGTGTCGACCACGACGCCCAAGAAGCCATACTCTCGCACCGGATCGTGCGCGGGACGAACTTCCAGCGCCATCTGGTGGTTGGCGCCGAGATCGATGGTCTGGACATTCTTGCGCGCGCGCAAATCCCAGAAGTGGATCCGATGGCCATATTTGTTCGAGAGCAAATCCTCCGGCACGATCCCGTTCTCGAACTGCGGCGGTAACGCCCACTCGCTGCTCACCATGTAATCGCGCGGCAGATTCCACCAGAAATCATAGTGCTTGGTCTGGGGACCGCGGTCGATCTCCCAGCGCCCGAGAACCTCGAAGGTCTGGCAGTCCATGATGAAGATGCCGGGCGGCCCATCGGTGCCATCCTTGCCGCCACCTCCGAGCGTCGAGACGTAGATGCCTTCCGGCCCGCAATGGATCGTGTGCGGCCGCGAGTAGCCGGTCTTCCTGAAGATCTCGTCGGGCTCGATGATCTTGTGAATCTTCGCCTGCGTCGGATCCGGCTTGGTATCGACGATGTAGATCCGGGAGGACCGTATGCCGGGAATGATGAGATAGCGTCGCTCGAGGAAGGCGTGGCCGGCAAGCGGCGACAGCGCCGACGAGCAGGCGTTCCAGCCGAAATGGT
>PNLC01000947.1 GCA_013822885.1 Bradyrhizobium sp. | reverse complement strand
CGCAAAGTCAGTGATCGCCTGAACCACGCCGACGACTTCGGCGGAGATCTTCTTGTTCAGCTTCACATAGCTCTCGAAGTCGGACACGACCGAGCGCGCCAGGGCTTCGGCTTCGACCGAAGTGGCGTCGGTGTCGGCGAGCGCCACCGCGGTCGCCTCGTAGTATTCGGCGCGGTCGGAGTATTTCTGCACGCGCGCGCGCTCCAGACCTTCGACCAGCACCTTCACGGTGCCGTCGGGGAGCTTCAGGAGCTGCAGCACGCTGGCAAGCGTACCGACCTCGTAAATCGAATCCGGATTTGGATCATCGTCGGACGCGTTCTTCTGCGTTGCCAGCAGAATCAGGGCGTCGTTCTTCATCACCTCTTCAAGGGCGCGGATCGATTTCTCGCGGCCGACGAACAGCGGCACGATCATGTGCGGAAATACGACGATGTCGCGGAGCGGTAGCACCGGATAAGAGTGGCTTTCGCCCAGGACGATGGTTGGCCGGGTTTTTGGTGTTGTCATGGCCTGTTCCTTCTGTTTTGCCCCCTTGCACGCAGTCCGCTCGCTTGCGCAACCGCCACAAGGTGCCGGGAGGTTCCGGGTTATCTGGCCGCCTTCGCTGCCCCTTCTTCCGGATCATTGAGCGACGAATCTCAAGCATGATCTTCGTCACCGAGAGCATTAGGTGGCTATCGGGTACGGGGGTGTCAAGTCAGAGTAAATGCCCGCAAATCCGGGCCAAATGCGCGAAAACACGTACGCTACAACCGGCCGCCGGAGCCCCCGGCAGCCGTGACATCTGACTGGTCAGATCGTACCTCGCGGGCGCCCGATCAGGCGCTGGCGCTGCTCTCGACGGCCCGGTCCGAACGGTCGGCGTAGATATAGAGCGGACGGGCGGTTCCCTCGACCACTTCACGCGAGATCACAACTTCTTCGACGCCTTCGAGGCCCGGAAGATCGAACATGGTCTCGAGCAGGATGCTCTCGAGGATCGAACGCAGCCCGCGCGCACCGGTCTTGCGCTCGATCGCCCTGCGGGCGACCGCGCCAAGCGCCTCGTCGGCAAAGGTGAGCTCGATGTTCTCCATCTCGAACAGACGCTGGTACTGTTTCACCAGCGCATTCTTGGGCTCGACCAGGATCTTCTTCAGCGAGGTCTCGTCGAGATCCTCCAGCGTCGCCACAACCGGCAGACGACCGACGAATTCCGGGATCAGGCC
>PNLC01000946.1 GCA_013822885.1 Bradyrhizobium sp. | reverse complement strand
CAATGAAGATCTCCTGATCATGAAGGAGAGCGACATCATGGGCGTGCTCGACGTCCCCGCCGGCACCGGCCAAGAAGAAGGCTGCCTAAGCACTTCGCCTGCCACGCTCACCCTGAGGAGCGCCCGCAAGGCGCCTCCCCGACAGGGTGAGAGACAAGCATCAACTCAGGGAAATCAAATATGTCAGCTAAAGAAGTCAAATTCGGCGTAGATGCCCGCGACCGCATGCTGCGCGGCGTCGACATTCTCGCCAATGCCGTCAAGGTGACGCTCGGCCCGAAGGGCCGCAACGTCGTGCTCGACAAGTCGTTCGGCGCTCCCCGCATCACCAAGGACGGCGTCACCGTCGCCAAGGAAATCGAGCTCGAGGACAAGTTCGAGAACATGGGCGCGCAGATGGTGCGCGAAGTCGCTTCCAAGTCCGCTGATGCGGCCGGCGACGGCACCACCACCGCGACCGTTCTGGCGGCTGCGATCGTCCGTGAAGGCGCCAAGTCGGTTGCCGCCGGCATGAACCCGATGGACCTGAAGCGCGGTATCGATCTGGCGGTGGAAGCCGTGGTCGCCGACCTCGTCAAGAACTCCAAGAAGGTCACCTCGAACGAGGAAATCGCTCAGGTCGGCACCATCTCCGCCAACGGCGACGCCGAAATCGGCAAGTTCCTGGCGGATGCCATGAAGAAGGTCGGCAACGAGGGCGTCATCACGGTTGAAGAAGCCAAGTCGCTCGAGACCGAACTCGACGTCGTCGAGGGCATGCAGTTCGATCGCGGCTACATCTCGCCCTACTTCGTCACCAACGCCGACAAGATGCGCGTCGAGTTCGACGACGCTTACATCCTGATCAACGAGAAGAAGCTCTCCAACCTGAACGAGCTGCTGCCGTTGCTCGAAGCCGTGGTGCAGACCGGCAAGCCGCTGGTCATCGTCGCGGAAGACGTCGAAGGCGAAGCGCTTGCGACCCTCGTGGTCAACCGTCTGCGTGGTGGCCTCAAGGTTGCCGCCGTCAAGGCTCCGGGCTTCGGCGATCGCCGCAAGGCCATGCTGCAGGACATCGCAGTTCTGACCGGCGGTCAGGCGATCTCGGAAGATCTCGGCATCAAGATGGAGAACGTCACCCTGCAGATGCTCGGCCGCGCCAAGAAGGTGATGATCGACAAGGAAAACACCACCATCGTCAACGGTGCCGGCAAGAAGGCCGACATCGAGGCGCGCGTTT
>PNLC01000945.1 GCA_013822885.1 Bradyrhizobium sp. | reverse complement strand
CGCGTAAGCCACCGCTTCGCCCTGATCGTTGGAGATCAAGACGCCGTTGCGGCGGCCTTGGATGTCGCCCTTGTAGGGCGCGTAGCCGTGGAACAGGCGGTTCATGATCGCGGTGCCGCGGGTGTCGGTCAAAAGTTCGCCCTGATAGCCGATCAGGCCGCGGGTCGGCGCGTAGAATACCAGCCGGAGCCGGTTGCCGCCGGACGGGCGCATCTCGATCATCTCGGCCTTGCGCTCGCTCATCTTCTGCACGACGACGCCGGAATGCTCCTCGTCGACGTCGATCACGACTTCCTCGATCGGCTCCTGCCAATTGCCCGTGGCTTCGTCCTTCTGCAGCACCACGCGGGGACGCGACACCGAAAGCTCGAAGCCCTCGCGGCGCATGGTCTCGATCAGGATCGCGAGCTGCAATTCGCCGCGGCCGGACACTTCCATAGAATCCTTGTCGGAAGCCTCGACCACGCGCAGCGCGACGTTGCCTTCGGCCTCGCGCAGCAGGCGGTCGCGGATCATGCGCGAGGTGACCTTGTCACCTTCGGTGCCGGCGAGCGGCGAGTTGTTGACGATGAACGACATCGACACGGTCGGCGGATCGATCGGCTGCGCCACCAGCGGCGTTTCGACCGTGGGGTCGCAGAAGGTGTCGGCGACGGTGCCCTTGGTGAGGCCCGCGATGGCGACGATGTCGCCAGCTTCGGCTTCATCGAGCGGGGTACGTTCGATGCCGCGGAAGGCGAGGATTTTCGTGATTCGGCCCTGCTCGATGGTCTTGCCGTCGGCGCCGAGCACCTTGACCTGCTGGTTCGGCTTGATCGAGCCGGAGGTGATGCGACCGGTGATGATGCGGCCGAGATAGGGGTTGGCTTCGAGGATGGTGCCGATCATCCGGAACGGGCCTTCCTCGACGGTCGGCGCCGCGACGTGTCGCACGATCAGGTCGAACAGCGGCTGCATGCCGGCTTCCTGGGAGCCGTCCGGGCTGTCGGCCATCCAGCCCTGCTTGGCCGATCCGTACAGGATCGGGAAGTCGAGCTGCTCCTCGCTGGCATCGAGTGCTGCGAACAGGTCGAACACTTCGTTGATGACTTCGGTCGGGCGCGCGTCGGGGCGGTCGACCTTGTTGATGACGACGATCGGCTTCAGCCCGACCTTGAGCGCCTTGGAGACCACGAACTTGGTCTGCGGCAGCGGACCTTCGGCGGCGTCGACCAGCACCAGCGCGCCG
>PNLC01000944.1 GCA_013822885.1 Bradyrhizobium sp. | reverse complement strand
TCGGCGTGCAGGCCGAGATAGCGGAACGGATCGGTGTGGCGGCCTTCGATGATCGCATAGGCCTCGGCGGAAAGTTTGGTCATGCAGCAGCGTCCGGTTGTTGCGAAAGAATTCGGATGATTCCGGTCAGCGGCACGCGCAGCCAGTCGGGTCGATGCGACAGTTCGTACTCGACCTCGTAGAACGCTTTCTCGAGCAGGAAGAAGTTCAGGATCTGGTCGGATGCTGCCGAACCGGCGGGCCAGAAACGCTGGTTGGCGGTGGTCTCGCGATAGCTGGCGAGAAACGCGTCCACGGCCCGGTCGCGCCATTCGGCCAGCGCCCCCGCCAGCCTGTTCTGGTCGTCGGAGACTATTCGAAGAGCGCGTTCGTAGGCGGCGGTGGCCGAGTAATCGATCGAGCGGATCAGGCCGGCGACGTCGCGCGCCGCGGGAGCCTTGCGGCGGCGTTCGGCGAGCGTGCGTCTGGGTTCGCCCTCGAAATCGATGATGAAGATGTCGTCCTTCACGATCAGCAACTGTCCGAGATGAAGATCGCCGTGATGGCGAATGTTGAGACCGTCGATCCCGCGGGGCAGCATCGCGTTGAGGCGGTCCGGCAGGCTCTCCTGCAGCGCCAGCAGCCGGTCGACCAGCGGACGGTCGGCTTCTTTCAGGCCGTCGCGCCGTTGCCTGAGCGTGTCGGCGACCCGCTCGGCGCGGAGCAGGTTATCGTCGATCCAGCGCTGTACGTCCTCCGGGCGGGTCGGCTCCGGCGCGAATTCGGGAAGCTCGCTGTTGCCGGCGAGTGCGACATGCATCTCGCCGGTGCGTCGCCCGGCTTGCGACATGTAGCGCAGATAGGGGACCTGCTCCTCGCTCTCGCCGGGATGCTCGGACGGCGGAAGCAGGCGCTGCTCGTCGACAAAGCGGTCGAGATAGCTCGCGGTCACGATCCAGGCGTCGCCTTGATTAGCGACGAAGCTGTGGACGATGCCGATGGCGCTTCGCTTGTCGCCGTCGACCAGTTCGACGCTGCCGAGCAGGGCCGGCGTGTTGGCGAAGCCGACTATGTCGGTGAGGAAGCGGCCCATCTCGATCTCGGGGTTCATGCCGCTTTCCAGCTTCCGGTAGATCTTGACGACATAGTCTTCGTCGACCAGCGCCGTGCTGTTGGACTGCTCGGTCTCAACCGCGCGGATGCGCTCCGGCTGTCGTACCGGCCGGTCCGATAAACGGGTGGTGGGCTTGAA
>PNLC01000943.1 GCA_013822885.1 Bradyrhizobium sp. | reverse complement strand
TGCCGTGGTGTTCGGCCCGGCCGGCTTCGCCTACCGGCTGGTGCTCGGCATCATTCTGTTCGCGGCGATGTGCGCCGCATTCCTGTTTGCAAGCGGCTGGGGTTCGCGTCCGAGGGACGAGGAGCTGACGCCGATCGAGGACGACGACACGCCCTTCGTCGAAGAGGAAGATCGCAGCTCGGTGTCGCTGGGATGGGTTTTTCACGCCCTGATGAGCGCCAAGGCGCGGATCGGGTGGCTGATGAGCACGGCCTATCGCTCGCTGGTGTCGAGCTCGCCGCCGGCGCAGACGTCTTCCTTTCAGCGCCAGGAGCCGACCCTGAGCGGCCGCGCCGCGCCGTCCCTGGCCCCGAAGGACGAGGAGGAGGAAGAGGAGGAAGAGGACGAGGAGGAGGAGGAAGAGGAAGAAGAAGAGGAGGCTCCGCCCTCGCGCAAGAAGGCCGCGCCACGTCCAGCTTCCCGCAAAACCGAAAAATTCGAACTGCCGTCGATCTCGATGCTGACGGCGCCGAAGGCATCCGACCGGCAACCGCTCAGCAAGTCCGAGCTCGAGAACAATTCGCGTGCGCTGGAAGGCGTGCTCGGGGATTTCGGCGTCCGCGGCGAGATCGTCAAGGCCAATCCGGGTCCGGTCGTCACGCTGTACGAGCTCGAGCCCGCGCCGGGCATCAAATCATCGCGCGTGATCGGCCTTGCCGACGATATCGCCCGCTCGATGAGCGCGCTCTCCGCGCGTGTCGCCGTGGTCGCCGGTCGCAACGCCATCGGCATCGAACTGCCGAACGTGCATCGCGAAAAGGTTTACCTGCGCGAGTTGCTGACCACAAAGGACGAGTCGCACGCGAAGCTTCCGCTCTGTCTCGGCAAGAACATCGGCGGCGAATCCATCATCATCGATCTGGCCCGCACGCCGCACATGCTGATCGCCGGTACCACCGGCTCCGGCAAATCGGTTGCCATCAACACCATGATCCTCAGCCTGGTCTATCGACTGAGGCCGGATCAGTGCCGCCTGATCATGGTCGATCCCAAGATGCTCGAACTGTCAGTCTATGACGGCATCCCGCATCTGCTGACGCCGGTCGTGACCGATCCGAAGAAGGCCGTGGTCGCGCTGAAATGGGCCGTGCGCGAAATGGAAGAGCGCTACAAGAAAATGTCCAAGCTCGGTGTGCGCAACATCGACGGCTACAATCAGCGTCTCGGCGAAGCCCGTGGCAAGGGCGAGGACC
>PNLC01000942.1 GCA_013822885.1 Bradyrhizobium sp. | reverse complement strand
TTCAACAGCGGCAATTTCGGCGCGGCGGCGAGCGAACACGTCATGCAGGACATGTGGGAGAAGTGGGTATTCCTCGCCTCGCTCGCCGCCGCAACCTGCCTGATGCGCACGTCCGTCGGCAACATCCTGGCGGTCACCGGCGGCAAGGATTTCCTGCTAGGCGTGCTCGACGAATGCAGCGCGGTTGCGACCGCCGAGGGCTATTCGCCGGGCGGGCCGTTCTTCCAGCGCACGCGCGGCCTGCTGACCACCGAAGGTTCGCCGATGACCGCGTCGATGTTCCGCGACATCAAGGCAGGGCTGCCGGTCGAGGCCGATCACGTGATCGGCGATCTCGTCGCGCGCGCCGACGCCGCCAAGATCCCGGTGCCTAAACTGCGGATCGCCTACACGCACCTCAAGGCGTATGAGAGGCAGCGGGGGTAGTTAGTCCCGTAGCCATCACAGATGAGCGAGATAATGCGCGAGCGCCTCGATCTCTTCCTCGCTGAGCGGAAACGCGACTTCCGCCATCGCGGCCATGGCGCCGCCCGATCGCACGCCCGATTTGTAGTCGCGCAGCGCTTTCAGGAGGTAATCCTCGCGCTGGCCGGCGACGCGGGCAACGGCCTTTGTGCCGGCGTACGTGTCGAGATGGCATGACGCACAACGCCGGCCGGCGGCTGCCTGCGCGCCCTTCTTCGACAGATCCGGATCGTCGTCAGGCTTTGCTGGCTTCGGCGGCTCAAGCGACGCAAAATAGGCACCGAGATTACGGATGTCTTCGTTGTTGAGCTGATCGACGATCGGCTGCATCTGCTCGTTCTTGCGGGTGCCGGCGCGAAAGAACACGAGCTGCCACTGAATGAACAGGTCAGGCTGCGCCGCGAGCGAGGGCATGTTTTCCATCTGCGAAATGCCGTTCTCGCCGTGACAGCCGACACAGAGTTCGGCCTTCGCCTTGCCGGCGGCGATGTCGGCGGCGTGCGCGATGGGGCCGAAAGCGATTGCCGCCGCCAGCGCGATCCCGATCGCTGCAATTCGCATATGCACTCCTCCGCTCCGCGCCACATCCCAGACAACAGGGGCTGCGGCCACTCGTTCCCGAGCAACCGCAGCCCCTTGATCGTCGACGTCCTACTTCTTGTAGCTGATGCGATAGATCGCACCGGCCCAGTCGTCGGCCACCAGTATCGAACCATCCTTGGCCAGCACAATATCGGCCGGACGTCCGAGATAGCCCGTGTCGCCCTCG
>PNLC01000941.1 GCA_013822885.1 Bradyrhizobium sp. | reverse complement strand
TCATCCGCGCCTACATGGCCGGAGCGATCCTCGCGCTTGCCGCGGCGTTCGCCATTACCGTCAACGTGCAGACCGGCGTGCCGATCGTCGGCGCGGCGCTGTTCCCGGTCGGCTTCTGCATGCTGTATCTGCTCGGCTTCGACCTGCTCACCGGCGTGTTCGTGCTGGCGCCGCTGGCGCTGATCGACAAGCGCCCGGGCGTGACGCTCGGCGGCGTGCTGCGCAACTGGGGCCTCGTCTTCATCGGCAATTTCGCCGGCGCCTTCACGGTCGCCGTGATGATGTCGATCGTGTTCACCTTCGGCTGGTCGCAGCCGCCGGACAAGGTCGGCACTGTCATCGGCCACATCGGCGAGAGCCGCACCCTCGGCTACGCCGAGCACGGTGCGGCGGGCATGCTGACGCTGTTCATCCGCGGCATGCTCTGCAACTGGATGGTTTCCGCCGGTGTCGTCGGTGCCATGATCTCCACCCATGTCAGCGGCAAGGTGATCGCGATGTGGATGCCGATCATGCTGTTCTTCTTCATGACCTTCGAGCATTCCATCGTGAACATGTTCCTGTTCCCGTCGGGCCTTCTGCTCGGCGGCAAGTTTACCTGGTGGGACTACCTGATCTGGAACGAGATCCCGACCGTCGTCGGCAATCTCGTCGGCGGACTCGCCTTCACCGGACTGACGCTGTACGCGACCCATGTGCGGACCGGCCCGTCACGCAACGCGTCGGCTGCGCCGTCCTCGCGTTCGTCCTCGCGTATCGCCGCTTGATCTCAAGACGAGGATGGGCCTCTCCCCGCAATGGAGAGGCCCATTGTCATGAAAGCCTTGAATGCCGCGCGCGCTGAAAATATCGGTCGGACAATTTTCCGATAAGGGCGCCAAGGAAACCAACCAGGATTTCCATGGCGTCCTGATTCCGGACGAGCCGCTGCTCAGCCTAAAGGGCATTTCCATCGCGCTGGCCGATGGCATCAGCACCAGCAAGGTCAGCCGGGTTGCCGCGGAATCGGCGGTCAAGGGATTCTTGACCGACTATTACTGCACCTCGGAATCCTGGTCGGTGCGCACCTCGGCCCAGCGCGTGCTGGAGGCGACCAATTCCTGGCTGCATTCGCAGACGCGCAGCCAGTATGCCTACGACAAGGATCGCGGTTACGTCTGTACGCTCTCCGCCATCGTCATCAAGTCGACCACGGCGCATCTCTTTCACATCGGTGACTCCCGCATTTATCGTCTC
>PNLC01000940.1 GCA_013822885.1 Bradyrhizobium sp. | reverse complement strand
ACATCAATGTCGGCGTGCTCTATATCTTTGCGATCTCGTCGCTGTCGATCTACGGCATCATCATGGCCGGCTGGTCGTCGAACTCGAAGTATCCGTTCCTGGCGGCGCTTCGTTCGGCGGCGCAGATGGTGTCCTACGAAGTCTCGATCGGCTTCGTCATCATCACGGTGTTGTTGTGCGCGGGTACGCTTAACCTTTCCGCCATTGTGGAAGCGCAGAACACCCGCGGCCTCGCCAGCCTGATCGGCCTGCCGCAGCTCACCATCCTGAACTGGTATGTGTGGCCGCTGTTCCCGATGTTCGTGGTGTTTTACGTCTCGGCGCTGGCGGAGACCAACCGCCCGCCATTCGATCTGGTGGAAGCGGAATCCGAACTGGTCGCAGGCTTCATGGTCGAATACGGCTCGACGCCGTATCTCTTGTTCATGCTCGGCGAATATGTCGCGATCACCACGATGTGCGCGCTGGCGACGATCATGTTCCTCGGCGGCTGGCTGCCGCCGATCGCGCTGCCGCCGTTCACCTGGATCCCGGGCGCGGTCTGGTTCGCGCTGAAACTGTTCTTCATGTTCTTCATGATCGCAATGGCGAAGGCGATCGTGCCGCGCTACCGCTACGATCAACTGATGCGGCTCGGCTGGAAGGTGTTCCTGCCGTTGTCGCTGGCGATGGTGGTGATTGTGGCCGGCGTGCTGCAATTCGCCGGCATCGCGCCGAAGTGAGGTCGCCATGAGCGTCAATATCAACGCAACCGCCCGCTCGCTTCTCCTGAGCGAATTCGTATCGGCGTTCTTCCTCGCCATGCGCTATTTCTTCAAGCCGAAGCCGACGCTGAACTATCCCTTCGAGAAGGGCCCGATCTCGCCTCGCTTCCGCGGCGAGCACGCACTGCGACGCTATCCGAACGGCGAGGAACGCTGCATCGCCTGCAAGCTGTGCGAGGCGATCTGCCCGGCACAGGCGATCACGATCGAGGCCGGCCCGCGCCGCAACGACGGCACCCGCCGCACCGTCCGCTACGACATCGACATGGTGAAATGCATCTATTGCGGCCTGTGCCAGGAGGCCTGCCCGGTCGATGCCATCGTCGAGGGACCGAATTTCGAGTTCGCGACCGAGACCCGCGAGGAACTCTATTATGACAAGGCGAAACTGCTCGCCAATGGCGACCGCTGGGAGCGCGAGATTGCGAAATCAATCGAACTCGACGCGCCGTACCGGTGAGGTGAGGGCATGAT
>PNLC01000939.1 GCA_013822885.1 Bradyrhizobium sp. | reverse complement strand
CGGCTTCTTCGACACCGGCAGGTCCGGAAACACGCGGATCCAGACGCGGCCGGCGCGCTTCATGTGACGGGTCAGCGCGCGGCGTGCGGCTTCGATCTGGCGGGCGGTAATGCGCTCGGGCGCCATCGCCTTCAGGCCGAACTGACCGAACGACAACGTCGCACCCGAAGTCGCAACGCCGTGGATACGGCCCTTATGCGCCTTCCGGAACTTCGTTTTCTTTGGTTGCATCATGGCTTTAAGCCCTCAAACCTTCTCTAGTGTCTCACGCAGCGTCGCGGCGCGGCCGTGTGTTGTCGCCTTCGGCCATCTTCTTGTCCTGGGCCATCGGATCGTGCTCGAGGATCTCGCCCTTGAAGATCCAGACCTTGACGCCGCAGGTGCCGAACGTCGTGAATGCGGTCGCCACGCCGTAATCGATATCGGCGCGCAACGTGTGCAGCGGCACGCGGCCTTCGCGATACCATTCCATGCGCGCAATTTCGGCGCCGCCGAGACGGCCCGAGCAGTTGATGCGGATGCCTTCGGCGCCGAGACGCATCGCCGACTGCACGGCGCGCTTCATGGCGCGGCGGAACGCGACGCGGCGCTCGAGCTGCTGGGCGATCGATTCGGCGACCAGGGTGGCGTCGAGTTCAGGCTTGCGGATTTCGACGATGTTGATGACGACGTCGGAATCGGTGATGTCGGCAACGCGCTTGCGCAGCTTGTCGATGTCGGCGCCCTTCTTGCCGATCACGACGCCGGGACGCGCCGAATGGATCGTCACGCGGCACTTCTTGTGCGGACGCTCGATCACGATGCGGGCGACGGCTGCCTGCTTGAGCTCCTTGTGCAGGATCTCGCGGATTTTCACATCCTCATGCAGCAGCTTGCCGTATTCGTTCTTGCCGGCGAACCAACGGGAATCCCACGTACGGTTGATGCCGAGACGCAGTCCGATTGGATTGATCTTTTGACCCATCGTTTTCTCCCGCGCCCTTAAGCGCCAGCCTCGGCCTCGACCTGACGAACCACGATGGTCAGGTGCGAGAACGGTTTATATATACGTCCCGAACGGCCACGGCCGCGCGGTGAAAAACGCTTCATGACGATGCCGTTGCCGACATGTGCCTCGGCAACGACGAGATCGTCGACCTCAAGGTCATGGTTGTTTTCGGCGTTGGCGATCGCCGATTCCAGGCACTTCTTGACGTCGACCGCGATCCGCTTGCGCGAGAACTGCAGGTCGGCGAGCGCA
>PNLC01000938.1 GCA_013822885.1 Bradyrhizobium sp. | reverse complement strand
GGTTGATCATGCCGCGGCGGCGCTCGTTGATGGCGCGGACACCCTTGGCCAGCAACGCGATGCCGATCAGGCCGAAATAGCCGAACAGGAAATAATCCGTGATGCGACCGAGTGTCTTCGCCTCCGCCGGCGTACCGAACTGGCGCTGAATGTTCTGCGCGCGCCATTCGGCGTCGTCGTTTTCGATGACCATGCGCCCGCTCTGATAGAAACCCAGCATCGAGAGCGTCGGAATCAGCACCGCTGCGGCGAGCAGATACGGCGCGGCCCGCTTGTAGAACGTTCGCATCCGGAGCCAGAAATAAAGTCCGATGCAGCCATGGACCCAGGCGATGGTCATCACCGCTAGCATCAGCCAGATCCGGTATGGCTCCCAGATCCAATACACGAACAGCACCTGCGGGTAGAGTTTTTCATGTCCGTAGAGTGTCTGGCCGAGCCGCACGCCGATGATGTGCGCGATAATGAGTGCGGGGACGCTGAGACCGAGTACGAGTTGAAGCGGCTCGATCGCCTTCCAGCGGAATTGCCGGCGCTCATACAGTGCCCAGATTCCGAGTGCGGTATGCACCAGGCACGCGGTGTAGAACAGGATCGTAACCGGCAGGAACTGCCAGAACAGGGTATGGAGATAAACGCCTCTCGCCAGCGCCTCCATCGAGATATTGCCGAGAGCGTGATTGAGGAAATGGCTGACCACATAAGCGAACAGCACCACGCCGCTGGCAAGACGGATTTGCCGGAGGCTGATGCCGCGTACGAATGCCGTCAGCTGTTCTAGGGAAAAGGCGGCCATGCGATCCATTCAACAATTACGGCGATAGTAGCGTTTTATTTCCGCGGTGAACACCATCTACCGTTGTCCCTCCGAACGCAGCGAACCATAACCAGCGCGGCCGATTGTTCGCAAAATTTATCAACTCCGACCGCTCAAAATCGAGGGGCCGCGGCGTATGGGTCCCGGCGTTCGCAAGGACGACGGTCCACCTTTTTCCCCACGGCAAGTTGACACCTCCTGACCAGTCGAGGAGAAAGCGCCGTGACGATAACCCCGCCCGATAACAGCCAGGCCAAGCCCGACGATCCTTCGGCGACGCCATGGCTTGCCGTCGTGCTGCTGATCGCGGTGCTGACGGCGATGCGGCTGGTCTATGCCGGCGTGCTCGAGTTGCGCACCGACGAGGCCTACTACTGGACCTGGTCGAAGGAGAGCGTGCTGTCCTTCCTCGATCATCCGCCCGGG
>PNLC01000937.1 GCA_013822885.1 Bradyrhizobium sp. | reverse complement strand
TTGAAGTTCTAGCGCCGGTATGAATCCATCCCGGCGCTAGCTTTTCTGTTTTGACGCGTTTTCTTTACGCGAACCGGGGCCACTTCGATCGAAAACGCTATCACGTCGGAAAGCGGGGTTTCGCGGCTTGCGCGGAACGCCTCGAAGTGGTGTAAGGCGCTCATTCTTCTCCCTTTTTCGGATAGTTGGAATCCATGGCCAAAGCCGTCGCGAAGTCCAAGAAGGCCGCAGCGAAATCCGCTGCGAAATCAAAGTCATCGGCTCGACCCAAGGCCGCGCCTGCCGCCCGCCAGGCGCTGAAGAAGGCCCCGGCCAAGCCGGCCGCCAAGGCACCGAAGAAGACTGTCAAGAAGGCGCCGGTGAGCAAGCCGGCCGTCGAGGCGGTAAAGGCCGGCAAATGGGTCTATACCTTCGGCGACGGCAAGGCCGAGGGCAAAGCGGGCCTGCGCGACCTCCTGGGCGGCAAGGGCGCCAACCTCGCCGAGATGGCCAATCTCGGCCTGCCGGTGCCTCCGGGCTTCACCATCCCGACTTCCGTCTGCACTTATTTCTACGCCCACGAGAAATCCTATCCGGCGGCATTGAAGGCGCAGGTCGAGAAGGCGCTCGATCATGTCGGCAAGCTGACCGGCAAGGCGTTCGGTGATTCGACGAAACCGCTGCTGGTGTCGGTCCGTTCCGGCGGCCGCGCCTCGATGCCGGGCATGATGGACACCGTGCTCAATCTCGGCCTCAACGACAGGACGGTCGAAGCGCTCGCCGAACTCTCCGGCGACCGGCGCTTTGCCTATGACAGCTATCGCCGTTTCATCACCATGTATTCGGATGTGGTGCTCGGCTTCGAACATCATCACTTCGAGGACATTCTCGATACCTTCAAGGACGGCCAGGGCTATACGCTCGACACCGATCTCTCCGGCGACGACTGGGTCGAAGTGGTCGGCAAGTACAAGGAAGCGGTGTCGCGCGAGACCGGCATCGATTTCCCGCAGGACCCGCACGAGCAATTGTGGGGCGCGATCGGGGCCGTGTTCTCATCCTGGATGAACGCGCGCGCGGTGACCTACCGGCGCCTGCATGACATCCCGGAATCCTGGGGCACTGCCGTCAATGTGCAGGCCATGGTGTTCGGCAACATGGGCGAAACGTCCGCGACCGGCGTTGCCTTCACGCGCAATCCTTCCACCGGCGAGAGCAAGCTCTACGGCGAATTCCTGATCAACGCGCAGGGCGAGGACGTGGTC
>PNLC01000936.1 GCA_013822885.1 Bradyrhizobium sp. | reverse complement strand
GGACACCCGCGACCAGGCTGCGCGCTGCATGAACTGCGGCATTCCCTATTGCCACGGCACCGGTTCGGTGGCGCCGGGCACGCCGGGATGCCCGGTCAACAACCAGATCCCCGACTTCAACGACCTCGTCTACCAGGGCAACTGGGAAGAAGCCTCGCGCAATCTGCACTCGACCAACAACTTTCCGGAGTTCACCGGCCGCATTTGCCCGGCGCCGTGCGAGGCGTCCTGCACGCTCAACATCGACGACAACCCGGTCACCATCAAGACCATCGAATGCGCCATCGTGGATCG
Organism: Bradyrhizobium sp.; assembly: GCA_013822885.1. Classification (GTDB taxonomy): domain Bacteria; phylum Pseudomonadota; class Alphaproteobacteria; order Rhizobiales; family Xanthobacteraceae; genus Bradyrhizobium. Next base: position 958 of record PNLC01000936.1, on the reverse strand, counting down.
CGCCTGGGACAATGGCTGGCTGAAGCCCGAGGTTTCTCCCCAGAAGACCGGCAAGAAAGTCGCCATCATAGGCGCCGGCCCCGCGGGGCTTGCGGCTGCGCAGCAGCTCGCCCGCGCCGGCCACGAGGTCCATGTCTACGAGAAGTTCGCCAAGGCCGGCGGCCTGCTTCGCTACGGCATTCCCGACTTCAAGATGGAAAAGCACGTCATCGACCGCCGCGTGGCGCAGATGGAAGCCGAAGGTGTGACGTTCCACTATGGCGTCCATGTCGGCGGCACTGAACAAGGCGCGCTCGATCCGCTTGAACTGCTCAGCCAGCATGACGCCGTGGCGCTGACCGGTGGCGCCGAAGCCGGCCGCGATCTGCCAATTCCGGGCCGCGACCTCGACGGCATCCACTTCGCGATGGATTTCCTGCCGCAGCAAAATCGCCGCGTCTCCTCCGAGCCGCTCGGCGGCGTCAAGGACATCCTGGCCGAGGGCAAGCATGTCGTCGTGATCGGCGGCGGCGACACCGGTTCGGACTGCATCGGCACGTCGTTTCGGCAGGGCGCAAAGTCCGTTACCCAGCTCGAAATCATGCCGGCGCCGCCCGAGCACGAGGACAAGGGTCTGACGTGGCCGAACTGGCCGCTGAAGATGCGGACGTCGTCGAGCCAGGCCGAAGGCGCCAAGCGCGAATTCGCGGTGCTGACGCAGAAATTTTCGGGCGCCGACGGCAAGGTCGAGAAGCTGCATTGCGTGCAGGTCGACGACAAGTTCCAGCCGCTTCCCGGCACCGAGTTCGAACTCGATGCGCAGCTCGTGCTGCTCGCGATGGGCTTCGTGCATCCGGTGCACGAGGGCATGCTGAAGTCGCTCGCCGTCGACCTCGACCAGCGCGGCAACGTCCGCGCCAACACGCAGGACTACAAGACCTCGCTGCCCAACGTGTTCTCCGCCGGCGACATGCGCCGC
>PNLC01000935.1 GCA_013822885.1 Bradyrhizobium sp. | reverse complement strand
GATGCCGTCGCGCGCCATGTCGTAATGGTCGAACGCCTTGCCGAGCTGCTGCGCCGGGAACACCTTAGACTTGATGGTGCCGCCGCTTTCCTTCTCGACCGCGGCGCCCCACTCTTCCAGCGCCTTCTGCAGCGGGTGCGAGGCGGGCACCCAGTGCGACAGTTTCAGTTCGAAGGTCTTTTCCTGCGCGATGGCGGGCGTCACGCTGGCGGCCAGCAGCAACGCCAGAAATGCTTTCTTCATGGACATTCTCTCCCTTTGGCACGCGGGCTGTTGTGGTCACCCGGTCTTGTTATTTAACATGTTATCTAGATGGCCCGATTTTTCAAGGCGGGCACGCAACTCCGGCGCCTGCTTTCCCCTGTCCATTCGACGCAAAGCCGCTTCTTGCGGTGCGGCGAACTGAAGATGCATTGTAGGGTGCCGACGTGCTTTGCCTGAACTGTTATATGATATAACTACCATTGCAAGCCTGTGACGGCGAGCGCAGGCCTTGGTCCATCACACCGGGAGGAGCGGGCATTGAGGACAAAAGTAGCCATCATAGGTGCGGGTCCGGCAGGATTGTTGCTTGGGCAACTACTTCACCTCTACGGCGTCGACAACGTGATCCTGGAACGCCAGACGGCCGAATATGTGCTGAGCCGCATCCGTGCCGGCCTGCTCGAGGAGGGCACGGTGGGATTGCTGGACGAGGTCGGCGCCGGCGCGCGCGCCCATCGCGAGGGCCTGGTGCATCATGGCGTCGAGCTCGCCTTTGGCGGGGCGCGGCACCGCATCGACATGCACGCCGCCACCGGCAAGACCGTCATGATCTACGGCCAGACCGAGGTCACGCTCGACCTGATGAACGCACGCAAGGAAGCGGGCCTCGCCACCGTCTACCAGGCCGCCGACGTCCAGCCGCATGATTTCGATACCGACCAGCCGCGCGTCACTTACGTGAAGGATGGGGTCAGCCACGAGATCGAGTGCGACTTCATCGCCGGCTGCGACGGCTTCCATGGCGTCAGCCGCGCCAGCGTAAAGCCGTCGGCGATCCAGACGTTCGAGCGGGTCTATCCGTTCGGCTGGCTCGGCATCCTTTCCGAAACGCCGCCGGTCAGTCCCGAACTGATCTATTCCAGACACGCGCGCGGATTTGCGTTGTGCACCATGCGCTCGACCCGCCGCAGCCGCTATTACGTGCAGTGCCCGCTCGACGACGATATCGCGCAATGGCCGGACGAGCGCTTCTGGGACGAGTTGAAGCGCCGGGTCGACCAGAAGGC
>PNLC01000934.1 GCA_013822885.1 Bradyrhizobium sp. | reverse complement strand
GGAAGAAATCGAAGCCGCGCTGGACGGCAAGAAGACCCCCAAGGATGCCCTCGACGCCGCCGTGGCACGCGGCAATGCGACGTTGCGGACCTTCGAGAAGACGGCAAAATAGACTGAGCTAGCTGCTACCGGCGCTCCCACTCCACTGGAGGGGGAGCGCCTGCATCACCGGTGAGACCGCGGCGCCTGAATGGAAAAGACCACCGTCTTCAACAACCGTCTGTTGCCGTACCTGTTGCTCCTGCCGCAGCTCGTCATCACCGTCATTTTCTTTTATTGGCCGGCCAGTCAGGCCGTCTGGCAGTCCTTTCTGCGCGAGGACGCGTTCGGACTGGTTTCCGAATTCGTCGGCCTCGAAAACTACCAGACGCTGTTCGCCCAGCCAGAATATTACAAGGCGATGATGGTGACCGCGGTCTTCTCCACGCTGGTCGCGACGCTATCGCTGTCGATCGCGCTGTTGTTCGCCACGCAGGCCGACAAGAACCTGAAGGCTGCCGGCGGCTACAAGACGCTGATGATCTGGCCCTATGCGGTGGCGCCTGCGGTCGCCGGCGTGCTCTGGTTCTTCATGTTTCAGCCCTCGCTCGGGATGCTCTCCCGACCGCTGCGCGGCGTGGGCATCGACTGGAATCCCCTGCTCAACGGCAACCACGCCCTTCTGCTGGTGGTGATGGCCTCGGTGTGGAAGCAGATCTCCTACAATTTCCTGTTCTTCCTGGCCGGCCTGCAATCGATCCCGAGAAGCGTGATCGAGGCCAGCGCCATCGACGGCGCCCGTCCGATGCGGCGCTTCTGGACCATTGTCTTTCCGCTGCTGTCCCCGACCACGTTTTTCCTGCTGGTGGTCAACGTCGTCTACGTCTTCTTCGACACTTTCGGCATCATCGATGCCGTTACCGGCGGGGGACCTGCCGGCGCCACCACCACCATGGTCTACAAGGTCTATGCCGACGGCCGTCTCGGCGGCGACCTCGGCGGCTCGGCCGCGCAGTCGGTGATACTGATGGTCATCGTGATCGGATTGACCGCGATCCAGTTCCGCTACGTCGAACGCAAGGTGCAGTACTGATGGTCGAGCGCCGCCCGCTCAGCGACTTCATCGCCTACGCCATCCTGACGCTTGGCGTCTTCATCGTGGCGTTCCCGGTCTATCTCGCGCTGATCGCCTCGACCCATGATGCCGCAACCGTGGTCGGCGGCCACATGCCGGCGACGCCGGGCAACCAGACCCTGGAAAATTATTACCGCGCCGTCTTCGTCGGCGGCTCG
>PNLC01000933.1 GCA_013822885.1 Bradyrhizobium sp. | reverse complement strand
GATGGCGCAGCAGACATTCACCGGTCGCAAACGCGTTCGCAAGTTCTTCGGACACATCAAGGAAGTCGCCGAGATGCCGAACCTCATCGAGGTTCAGAAGGCGTCCTACGACCAGTTCCTGATGGTCGATGAACCTCCGGGCGGCCGGTTGGACGAGGGCCTGCAGGCGGTGTTCCGCTCGGTGTTCCCGATCTCGGATTTCTCGGGCACCTCGATGCTGGAATTCGTCCGCTACGAGTTCGAGCCGCCGAAATACGACGTCGACGAGTGCCGCCAGCGCGGCATGACCTATGCTGCGCCGCTGAAGGTGACGCTGCGCCTGATCGTGTTCGATATCGATGAGGAAACCGGCGCCAAGTCGGTCAAGGACATCAAGGAGCAGGACGTCTACATGGGCGACATCCCGCTCATGACCATGAACGGCACCTTCGTCGTCAACGGCACCGAGCGCGTCATCGTTTCCCAGATGCACCGTTCGCCCGGCGTGTTCTTCGACCACGACAAGGGCAAGACCCATTCGTCCGGCAAGCTCTTGTTTGCCGCGCGCGTGATTCCGTATCGCGGTTCCTGGCTCGACATCGAATTCGACGCCAAGGACATCGTGTTCGCGCGTATCGACCGCCGCCGCAAGATTCCGGTGACGTCGCTGATGTTCGCCCTCGGCCTCGATGGTGAAACCATCCTGTCCACGTTCTACAAGAAGATCAGCTACAAGCGCACCAAGGAAGGCTGGCGCGTGCCGTTCGACGCTAGCCGTTTCCGCGGCTACTCGACCATCAACGACCTGATCGACGCCGACACCGGCAAGGTCGTGCTCGAGGCCGGCAAGAAGCTGACCGTGCGCGGTGCGCGCCAGATGCAGGAAAAGGGTCTCAAGGCGCTGCGGCTGTCGGATGAAGAACTCGTCGGCAACTATCTCGCCGAGGACCTCGTCAATCCGAAGACCGGCGAAATCTACGCCGAAGCGGGCGAGGAACTGACCGAGAAGTCGCTGAAGGCGCTGAACGAGCAAGGCTACAAGGAACTGCCGCTGCTCGACATCGACCACGTCAATGTCGGCGCCTACATCCGCAACACGCTGCATGCCGACAAGAACATGACGCGTGAAGACGCGCTGTTCGACATCTACCGCGTGATGCGTCCGGGCGAGCCGCCGACCATCGACTCGGCCCAGACCATGTTCCAGTCGCTGTTCTTCGACAGTGAGCGCTACGACCTGTCCGCGGTCGGCCGCGTCAAGATGAACATGCGCCTCGAACTCGACGCGCCCGAT
>PNLC01000932.1 GCA_013822885.1 Bradyrhizobium sp. | reverse complement strand
CGTGTGGCCGCCGGCCAGATATTTCGATTCCGAACCCTTGGCGAAAGCGGCCACAGCTTCGTCGACCGAGGAAGGACGATGGTAAGTTGTCTGGTACATGGTTCGTGCTCCCTCTTAACCGTGGATCGCATGCCAGACGCGGTCGGGCGTCGCGGGCATTTCGAGCTTGTTGTTGCCGATCGCATCGGTGATGGCGTTGATGACCGCCGCCGATGCGCCGATCGCGCCGGCTTCGCCGCAGCCCTTGACGCCGAGCGGATTGCCCGGACACAGCGTCGTGGTGTGCGACAGCTTGAACGACGGTAGGTCGTCGGCGCGCGGCATCGAATAGTCCATGAACGACGCGGTCAGGAGCTGGCCTGAACTGTCGTACACCGCGCCCTCGAGCAGCGCCTGGCCGATGCCCTGGGCGAGACCGCCATGGACCTGGCCTTCGACGATCATCGGATTGATCAGCCGCCCGAAATCATCCGCCGCCACGAAGTTGACGAAGGTCGATTTGCCGGTGGCGGAATCCACTTCCATCTCGCAGATATAGGCGCCGGCCGGGAAGGTGAAGTTGGTGGGGTCGTAGAACGCCCCTTCCTTTAGGCCCGGCTCCATGCCGTCAGGCAGATTGTGCGCGGTGTAGGCGGCGAGCGCGACCATCGGCAACGCGATCGACTTATCGGTGCCGGTGACCTTGAACTCGCCGTTCTCGATGACGATGTCGTTTTCGGATGCTTCCAGCGCATGGGCTGCGATCTTCTTGGCCTTGGCCTCGACCTTCTCCATCGCCTTCAGGATGGCGGTGAGGCCCACGGCGGCCGAGCGCGATCCGTAGGTGCCCATGCCGAACTGCACTTTGTCAGTGTCGCCATGGACGATCTGCACCTGGCTGATCGGAATGCCAAGACGTTCGGCGACGAGCTGACAGAACGTCGTCTCGTGACCCTGGCCGTGGCTGTGCGACCCGGTCAGCACCTCGATGGTGCCGACCGGGTTGACGCGCACTTCCGCCGATTCCCACAGGCCGACGCCAGCCCCTAAGCTGCCGACCGCCTTTGACGGCGCGATGCCGCAGGCCTCGATGTAGCAGGAGACGCCGATGCCGCGCAGCTTGCCTTCGGTCTTGGCTTTGGCCTTGCGCGCCGGGAACCCGGCGTAATCGATCGCCTTCATCGCGGAGTCGAGCGAGGCATTAAAGTCGCCGATGTCATAGGCCATGATCACGGGCGTCTGGTGCGGAAACTGCGTGATGAAGTTCTTGCGGCGCAGTTCGGCCGGATCGACCTTC
>PNLC01000931.1 GCA_013822885.1 Bradyrhizobium sp. | reverse complement strand
GCGAAGCCTCGATCAGGTGACCAAGCTCGAGGAAGACCGCATCGTTGGCTATTACGGCGCCGGCACGCTCTATGCCACGCCGGCACGACAGGAGCCGCTGCTGTGAAACAGGATTATCAACAGTTCAGGAATCTGCAGTTCAAGGAGTTGCCGGCGCCCTTGCCCGTTGGCGAGCGCGTGATCTGGCAGGGCAAGCCCACGTTCAGGGGATTGGCGTGGCGCTCGTTCCACATCCGCGAGGTCGCGATCTATTTCGGCCTGCTGCTGGTGTGGCGGCTGTGGTCGAACTGGTCGCACGGTATGGCGCCGGCTGAAGCTGCCATCTCCGCGCTGTGGCTGATCGTTCCGGCAACGAGTGCCATCGCGGTGCTTGCCGCTCTCGCGTGGCTGTTCCGGCGCGCCGCCTGTTACACCATCACCAGCAAGCGGGTTCTGTTCCAGTTCGGCGTGGCGCTGCCGATGACGATGAACATCCCGCTCTCCAGGATCGCGAACGCGGCGCTGAAAATCTACCGCGACGGCAGCGGCGACATCCCGCTGCGGGTCTTGGACAACAAGCGCGTCTCGTACCTGCTGCTCTGGCCGCATATCCGCCCGTGGGGGCTGCGGGCACCGGAGCCGATGCTGAGTTCGATACCGGATGCGGCAGCGGTCGCGGCGAAGCTGGCGGAGGCGCTGGCGGGACAACCGGGACCGTCGGCGATCTCGCTGGTGCAGGCCGGCGCATCCGATTTCGTGTCCAATACCATCCCGCATTCACCAGACACCGTGGCAGCTTGAAACGGAGACAACGCATGAGCCAGGTCATTCACGAGCCCGTCGTCCCCAAAGGCGGCGTGCTGGCCGCGGCGGCCCTGATCCTGTTCGCCCTTGCCTCCGTTACGACCGTCCGGTTGACGGGCATAGGCGAAGTCCAGATGACGCTGCCGGCGGCGGTTGAAAGCCGTGATCTCCGGTTCGAGGACGGCAAGAATGGCGCGGTGCTGGTGTACGACGCTTCCAACCAGCAACTGGTGGATACGCTCGCGCCCGGCAGCAACGGCTTCATTCGGGTGGTGCTACGCGGGCTGGCGCGGGAAAGAAAGCTCGGCGACATCGGTTCCCAGCCGCCGTTTCGGCTGACGCGCTTCGTCAACGGCCAGATCACGCTGACGGACACCTCGACCGGCAAGCAGATTGATCTCGATGCCTTTGGGTCGGCCAATACCGAGGCCTTTGCGCGGTTGATGAAACTCCGGGGAGGCGCGGCATGACCATGGTCTGGACCGGTTCGCGC
>PNLC01000930.1 GCA_013822885.1 Bradyrhizobium sp. | reverse complement strand
ACTGGCCGCGCCCGGCGCGGTTTGGGCGCAGACGCCCGAACACACGGCCGACAACGCCGCGCAATTCCCGAGCAAGGCCGACCTGAAATCGCTGACCACGTCCGGCAGCTATCTCGCGGCGCGCCACGCCAGCGTGGAGCGCGACGCCGCTTCGGCCGCAGCGTTCTATCGCTCGGCGCTGCGCACCGACCCGAAGAACAACGAACTGCTCGACCGCGCCTTCATCTCCTCGCTGGCGGACGGCGACATCGACGAGGCCGTGAAGCTTGCCGACCGCATCCTGACGATGGACAAGTCCAACCGCGTTGCGCGGCTGGTAGTCGGCGTGCGCGACCTCAAGCAGAAGAAATATGCTGCAGCCCAGGTCAACATCAACCAGTCGATCCGCGGGCCCATCACCGATCTGGTCGCGACGCTGCTGTCAGGCTGGGCGACCTACGGCGCCGGCGATTCCAAGGCCGCGGTCGCCAACATCGACAAGCTGACCGGGCCTGAATGGTATCCGATCTTCAAGGATCTCCACACCGGCATGATGCTCGAGATCTCGGGCAAGGAAAAGGATGCCGGGACGCGCTTCGAGCGCGCCTACAAGCTCGACGATTCCATGCTTCGCGTTTCCGACGCCTATGCGCGCTGGCTGTCGCGCAACAAGGACGGCGCGGCGGCCGCCGGCATCTACGAGGCCTTCGACAAGAAGTTGCCGCGGCACCCGCTGGTGCAGGAAGGCCTGCGTGAGACCAGGGCCGGCAAGAAGCTGTCGCCGCTGGTCGACACGGCACAGGCCGGCGCGGCCGAGGCGCTGTACGGCATCGGCGCAACGCTCACCCGACGCGGCGGCGAGGATCTGGCGCTGGTCTATCTGCAGCTTGCGCTGTACCTGCAACCCAATCATCCGCTGGCGCTGTTGTCGCTCGCCGACCTCTACGAGTCGGTGAAGAAGCCGCCGATGGCGATCAAGGTCTATGAGCGCATGCCGGCCAGTTCGCCGCTCAAGCGCAACGCGCAGATCCAGCTCGCCACCAATCTCGACGCCGCCGACCGCAGCGACGAGGCGATCAAGATCCTGAAGGGTGTCACGACGGAGGCGCCGAAGGATATCGAGGCGATCATGGCGCTCGGCAACATCGAGCGCGGCCGCAAGAAGTTCAGCGATTGCGCCAATACCTACTCGCAGGCGATCGACGCGATGCCCGGCGTGACCGACAAGAACACCTGGGTCACCTATTATTACCGCGGCATTTGCCTGGAACGTTCCAAGCAGTGGAACAAGGCCGAGG
>PNLC01000929.1 GCA_013822885.1 Bradyrhizobium sp. | reverse complement strand
TGCAGAGCGGCGGCATCATCGTCGTTACCGGCAAGGGCTACGGCGCGACCAATTTCATCGCCATGGATCGCAACGGCGAAGTGCTGGTGGACCGCCAGATTCAGGTCGAAGGCCCGACCGACCAACTCGTCACCGTCTATCGCGGCGTCGATCGGGAATCCTATAGCTGCGTGCCGGTTTGTCAGAAGCGGATCACGCTCGGCGACGGCACCAACTATTTCAGGGCGGCGATCGATCAGGCCGGCTCGCTCTCGAGCCAGGCCAGCGGTGCCGCGGCCGCAGCCGCGGCCAAGGGCGGCAACTGAGCCGGCTTTCGTTCGGGTAGCCGGCCGCACGTGCCGGCGAACCCGGGTGCGGATCCCGAAGACGGTTAACATCCAGCTAACAGAATGGGCCGTTCTGGCTGGATCGGGCGAAACACTTCAACAATCTGTTTCGGGTAATTGTTGACGGCAATTCCTCTCGCGTCCTGAGGCTTCCTCGATGCCGTTGCCCGCCGCCACCCCAAGAAAGATCCTGCGCCGATTTCGCCGCAACCGCCGCGGCTCGGCCGCGGTCGAGTTTGCTCTGGTCGCGCCGCTCTTCTTCGGACTGCTGTTCGCGATCATCGAACTGGCGATGGTGTTCTTCGCCAGCCAGGTACTCGAGACCGCGACGCAGGATTCAGCGCGCGTGATCATGACCGGTCAGGCGCAGAACGCCTCCTTTACCCAGGCGCAGTTCAAGAACCTCGTCTGCAGCAAGCTCACCATCATGTTCGACTGCGTCAACGGGGTCTCCATCGACGTGCAGAGCTATACCGCGTTCGGCTCCGTCAACGTTGCCGATCCGATCGACGCGAGCAAGAATTTCGTGCCGCCGAACAACTATCTCCCCGGCAATCCCGGCGACGTCGTCGTAGTGCGGCTGTTCTACAAGTGGCCGCTCTACGTTACCGGCCTCGGCTTCAACATCGCAAACATCAGCGGCAGCAAGCGGCTGTTGACTGCGACCGCCGCCTTCCAGAACGAACCTTACTAGGGCCCGAGCAATGAAACCGACGATCGGAAACTGGCTTCACATGCGCCGCCGGGCGCGCCAGCTGCTTCGCGACAAGCGCGGCGTCGCTGCCGTCGAATTCGCGGTGATCGTGCCGGTGATGCTGGTGCTGTTCTTTGGCGTCGACGAGTTCTCGTCCGTCGTCGCCGTCGACCGCAAGGTGACGCTGATGGCGCGAACGCTGTCCGACCTGACATCGCAGAACGACAGGGTCTCCGATACCCAGCTGACCAACTTCTTCAA
>PNLC01000928.1 GCA_013822885.1 Bradyrhizobium sp. | reverse complement strand
GAAGCTCCCTGCCGGCGCACCAGCCGGGCCTTGATCTTGCGCACGTAGCCGGTCAGGAGCGGCGCGAGCAGCAGCACGAGCAGCATCTGCACACCTTGCACGATGATGTCCGAGATCACGTCCATATCGCGAGCACCAGCAGCAGTGTGACAAGGGTGGCGAAGACCAGGCTGAGATATCGCCGGATGGTCAGGAATTGCAGGCGGTTGAGCCGCGTGGACAAAAAGCCGACGGCATCCGCAATCGGCGCATAGATTCCGTTCCAGACCAGGTCGTGCAGTTCGATCCGCAGCCGTGCCGGCCGGATGTCTCCAGGTGGCGGCATGTCGACATGGTCGCGGGCGTGGAACAGCAGCGTGCCGAACACGCGGCGGATCGGCTGGGCAAAGCTGACGCCCGAATATTGCGCGGCGGGCGTTGCGTCGGAGAAGCCACATCCCCACGCCGGCCCCCGCCGCAACGCGCGGGACGCGAAGCGATGGATGACATAGACCGCCAGCGAGGCCGTCACCGTGATGAACACCATCACCAGCAATCCGTTGTACGAACTGCGGCCTTCCGCAATCGGCACGATCGAAAGCCAGGGTTGCCCGGCCTGAGCCGGCATGCGGCTGCCGAGGATCTGGGTCGCAACCGGCGCCAGCGCGTCGATTACCAGTCCCGGCAGGATTCCCGCCAGCAGGCAAAATGCGGCGAGGATGAACATGGCCGCGAGCGAGAAGCGGTCGACTTCATTGGCGGCTTCCGCCTCAGTGCTGCGGGGTCGCCCAAGAAATGTCACGCCGTAGGTCTTGACGAAACAGGCTGCGGCCAGCGCAGCAGCAAGCGCGAGCATCGCGCCGACCGCGGGCACCATGATCTTCAGCGGCCATTGCGGCAGTTCCGGGCTTTGCAGCACGGCCTGGAAGATCAGCCACTCCGAAACGAAGCCGTTGAACGGCGGCAGCGCCGAGATCGCGACGCAGCCGACGAGAACGGCGAAACTCGTAAACGGCATGCGGTGAATGAGGCCGCCGAGCTTGTCCATGTCCCGCTCGCCCGTCGCGGTCAGCACGGCGCCGGCGCCGAAGAACAGCAGGCTCTTGAAGAAAGAGTGGTTGAGCGCGTGAAACAGGGCGGCCGTGAAGGCGAGGGCTGCCGCCGCCTTCAGTCCATTGGCCTGGAACGCCATGGCAAGGCCGAGGCTGACGAAGACGATGCCGATATTTTCGATGGTGCTGTACGCCAGCAGGCGCTTCAGATCCTTCTCCATCATGGCGTAAAGGATGCCCAGGACGGCGGT
>PNLC01000927.1 GCA_013822885.1 Bradyrhizobium sp. | reverse complement strand
AAAGCGGACCGGCTGATCCTGGTGGCGACGCGGGCGCTGGAGAACTCCCGCCTGAAGCGCGAAGTGAAGGAACTCAAGCAACTGGCTCCCGCCGCCAGCGTCCTGACCGGACGCTCCGCCTGCATGAACCAGCTTCGCCAGACCATCGATCGTGCTGCCAAGGCCAACAGCCGAATTCTGATCGTCGGCCCTTCCGGCTCGGGCAAGGAACTGGCGGCGCGCACGCTGCACAACGCCTCGAGCCGCGCGGAGGGCCCGTTCGTCGTCATCAACGCTGCGGCGATCACACCGGAGCGGATGGAGGTCGAACTGTTCGGTATCGAGCAGAGCAACGGCGAACAGGCGCGCAAGCCGGGCGCACTGGAAGAAGCCCATGGCGGCACGCTGTTCATCGACGAAATCGCCGATATGCCGCGCGAGACCCAGAACAAGATCCTGCGCGTGCTGGTCGATCAGACCTTTCAGCGCTCCGGCGGCACTGCCAAGGTTCATGTCGACGTCCGCATCATCTCCTCGACCGCGCGAAACCTCGAGGAGGAGATTGCGGAGGGGCGTTTCCGCGAGGATCTGTATCACCGGCTGTCGGTGGTACCGATCCGTGTTCCGCCGCTGTCGGAGCGGCGTGAGGATATTCCTGAACTGATCGACTATTTCATGGACCAGATTTCGATAGCGACCGGCCTTCCGAAGCGCCAGATCGGGCAGGATGCGATGGCGGTGCTGCAGTCGCACGTCTGGCCCGGCAACGTCCGGCAGCTCCGCAACAATGTCGAGCGCGTCATGATCCTCGCCGGCGGCGGTCCGGAGGCGATCATCACGGCTGATATGCTGCCGCAGGATGTGGGCTCGATGGTGCCGGCGATGCCGACCAGCAACAATGGCGAGCACATCATGGGGCTGCCGCTCCGCGAGGCGCGCGAGGTGTTCGAGCGCGATTACCTGATCGCCCAGATCAGCCGGTTCTCCGGCAATATCTCGCGTACGGCCGAATTCGTCGGGATGGAGCGTTCGGCCCTGCATCGCAAGCTCAAGGCGCTGGGGGTCGGCTGAGGAAGCCGACATCGCGCGGCCAAACGGCTGTGCGCCGCGTCGATCCATGCAAATGCTTGAGAATATTTATCTCTTTCCGGTCGTTTGAGGAGAATGCACACCGGGTTCCGCACCGCTGGCGCGTGAACCGGCTTGCCTAAAAAGCGCGCGTACCCTCTAATCGTTCAGCCAAGCCGACCGGAGGGGGATCTCATGGGGAGCGGGCAAGTCGGGGGAGGCTCCGTGAGAGAGC
>PNLC01000926.1 GCA_013822885.1 Bradyrhizobium sp. | reverse complement strand
TTTTTCCGCCTTGGCTCTTGCCGGCCTGTTGCGCCGCACGCGGCTGTTGCTGCCGGTTCGGCTGCGGCGCGGCATTATTACCACCACCGCGGCGAGGACGGCGAGGGCCTTTTGATCCCGGTGCCGCTTCATGTCCCCTGGCTTCGTGACCCCGGGAATCTTGCCCGTTGGAGCCATGTCCTCTGGACTCCTGGGTCCTGGCGCCATGGGCGCGCGGTGCGGATCGTCCGCCCCGGTGTTGCGCAGGGCGTTGCGCGGGAACCGGCGCGGCGTCGCGGCTGCCGGGCGTACGGCGGTCTTCCCGCGGCAGCGTGACTTTGATCAGCCGCTCGATGTCACGCAGGTAGCCCATCTCCTCGGCGCCCGCGATCAGCGAGATCGCAACGCCTTCGGCGCCGGCGCGTGCGGTGCGGCCGATGCGATGGACGTAGGTTTCCGGAACGTTGGGCAGGTCGAAATTCACCACATGGCTGATGCCGTCGACATCGATGCCGCGGGCGGCGATGTCGGTGGCCACCAGGGTGCGGATCTCGCCAGTGCGAAACGCCGCTAGCGCGCGCTCGCGGTTGTTTTGCGACTTGTTGCCGTGAATGGCGTCCGCCCTGATGCCAACCTTGGCGAGGCCCTTCACCACCTTGTCCGCGCCGTGCTTGGTGCGGGTAAAGATGAGGGCGCGGTTGACCGGCTCCTCCTTGAGGAGCTGCGCCAGCACGCCCGCCTTGGCCGCGAAATCGACCTGGAGGATGCGCTGGGTGATACGCTCCACCGTCGAGGAAACCGGCGTCACGGCGACGCGGGCGGGATCGCGCAGCATGGCTTCGGCCAGTTCCGCGATGTCCTTCGGCATGGTGGCCGAGAAGAACAGCGTCTGCCGCTTGATCGGCAGCTTGGCTACGATTTTGCGGATGTCGTTGATGAAGCCCATGTCGAGCATGCGGTCGGCTTCATCGAGCACCAGGAACTCGACCTGGCCGAGCTTCAGTCCGTTGCTCTGGACGAGGTCGAGCAGGCGGCCAGGCGTTGCCACCATGACTTCGACGCCCTGCATCACCGAGCGGACCTGGCGGCCCATCGGCACGCCGCCGATTGCCAGCGCCGAGCTCAGGCGGATGTGGCGGCCATAGGCGTTGAAGCTGTCGAGGATCTGGCCGGACAACTCGCGGGTCGGCGACAGCACCAGCACGCGGCAGGCCTTTGGCTGCGGCCGGATCCGGTTTTCCAGAATGCGGTGCAGGATCGGGAGCGCAAAGGCTGCGGTCTTGCCGGTGCCGGTCTGGGCGAT
>PNLC01000925.1 GCA_013822885.1 Bradyrhizobium sp. | reverse complement strand
TGGCGGACAGCTTGAACACCTTGCGGCCCGGCTCCGGCACCGGCGTCTTGCCGGGCGTGTAGGGCGCAATATCGAGAATGCCGGGATTCGGCACGGGGCGGGACATCTTCAACTCCGGAATAGCGAGGGCCTAAGCTTTGGCCGACCCGTTAGGGGGCACCGTATAGCGCGTTGCGTGGCTGCCGACGAGGGCCGACGAGCGCACCGAGGCGCCGGCCTCGATCAGGGCGGCCTTGATCTTCTCGAAGCCGGTGCCGGCGTCCGATACCAATAGCGCCGCGCCGTCGAAGGCGGTGTCGGGCACGGCGACGATCTCGGCCAGCGGCGCCAGGGCGCGTGCCGTATCGGCGTTCCAGCCGGAGACGCGGACGCTCCACATCTCGACTTCCGTCACCATGGCATCGTCGGCCACCCGCGAGATCACGAACACCGGGAGTGCCGCCGGATGATCGGCGCGTTCGAGGAACGGCAGCCTTGCGATGATCTTCGGCGCGCCTTCCGCCTCGAGCAGATTCCACCACGGTGCGCGGCTGGAGATCGCCGAGACCAGTGCCAGGTCGCCCTTCGATTTCGCCACCGCCTCGACCGCCGCCTGCGCACTGAAATGCGCCACATAAGGCACCACGAAGCCGAAGTGAAAGCGCGCCGAATCCCGCATCGCGGATTCGCCGACGGAGACATCCGCATGCACCGCGAACGGCGCCTGCACATAGGTGAAGGTCGAGATGATGACGCGCCAGATGCTCTCGATGGTGTCGAGCGGCAGGATGCCGCGATGGCGCCGCACGAGCTCGCGCATCATGCTGGCCTCGCGCGCGGGCCGGAACGCAGAGCCGACCTCCTGGGTCTGCTTCACCTGGATCAGCCGGTCGATGATGTCGCCACGCGCCATCAGCAGGCGATGGACCTGCTCGTCGATCGCATCGATCTCCTTGCGCAGTTCCTGCAGTGAGGGCGGAGCCGGGGGCTTGGGCATGTCACAACCTTCAGCGCCGGATCGATCCAAAATCACCGGCAATCACAGGCATTGATTAGAAAAGACGGCTGGTGAAAGCAAAGAGAAACGTCAGCTCCCCCGGCCGTGGCCCGGTTAACCATGGGCCCGCCTTGACGAAAAGCCCGCTTCGGACTAGTTTTAGGGCACTCCGTGGTCATTTGAGCCGGCCGGCTTGCAGCCACGTTAAACAACTCGCTAAACAGGCCGGGGACAGAAGTGATCCCGGCCGAACCTTATGTTCGGGCCGGGTTTTTTATGGCCTGATTTCTGTCTGGAGCCTCCGCGAGG
>PNLC01000924.1 GCA_013822885.1 Bradyrhizobium sp. | reverse complement strand
CTTCGACCGCGAACTCCACCAGCATGATGGCGTTCTTGGTGACGATGCCCATCAGCATCAGGATGCCGATCCATACCGGCGTGGTGAGCTGCTTGCCGGTGAGCAGCAAGGCCGCGATCGCGCCGCCGATCGAGAGCGGCAGCGAGAACAGGATGGTGATGGGCTGCAGGAAGGTGCCGAACAGCAGCACCAGCACCGCATAGACCATCATCAGGCCGGCGGTGATGGCGGTGGCAAAGCCTTCCGACAATTCGGCGAGGCTTTCGGCATCGCCCGACGGACTGACCCGCACGCCCTTCGGCAGGCTCTTCATCACCGGAAGGTCGTAGATCATCCGGGTGGCGTCGCCGAGCGCGGCGTTGCCGACGAGGTCGGCGGCGACGGTGGCCTGCCGTTCGCGATCATAGCGGTTGATGCTGGTCGGCCCCTGGTCGAGTTGAATGTCAGCGACGACAGATAGCGGCACGCCGCCGCGTTCGCCGCGCTGGCCGAGCGGCACGCGCAGTTGCTGCAGCATCTGCAGGTCGCTGCGTGCGCTGTCCTCCAGCTG
Source organism: Bradyrhizobium sp. (assembly GCA_013822885.1). Taxonomy (GTDB): domain Bacteria; phylum Pseudomonadota; class Alphaproteobacteria; order Rhizobiales; family Xanthobacteraceae; genus Bradyrhizobium. The sequence goes on along the minus strand of PNLC01000924.1, from coordinate 739 downwards.
GACCCGGATCGGCACCTGGCGGCCGCCGGCGTCGAATTTCGCCAGCGCCGGACCGACGTCGCCGATGGTCGCGACGCGGATCGTTTGCGACAGGCTCTCGGTCGAAACGCCAAGCCGCGCCGCCAGTTCCGCCCGCGGCCGGATACGAAGCTCGGGCCGGTCGAGCGAGGTTTCCGAGATCACGTTGGCGATGATCGGAATCCGCTTCATCTGCGTCGCCAGTTCGCTGGCGACGTTGTTGACGATGTTGCTGTCGACGCCGGTGACGACAAGCGAAATCGCGCGCAGGCCGTTTTCGTCGAGGAACCAGAAGCGGATGTCGGGGACGTTTTCCAGCTCCTGGCTGATCTCCAGTTCGAGCTGCCGCTGGGTGATCTTGCGATCGCCTTTCGGCGTGTAGTTGATGATCAGCGCGGCGCGGCGGACTTCCTGCGTTCCCGGCGGCACCCGGCCGCCGTCGACGAAGATGCTCTTCACCTCGGGACGCTTGCGCAGGCGCGCGACGATCTCTTCCGTGACCTTCTCGGTATAGGCGAGTTGTGAACCCGGCGGGAGCTCCATCGCCAACAGCGAGCGCGCGGTGTCCTGCGCCGGGAGGAAGCCTTGCGGCAGCAGCGTGATGCTCCAGATCGAGGCTGCGAAGACGCCGAAGCCGATCAACACGGTGATGAAATAGTGCTTCACCGACCAGGTCACCAACTGGGTGTAGGTCCGCAGGATGCGCCCCGGCGGCGGGTCC
>PNLC01000923.1 GCA_013822885.1 Bradyrhizobium sp. | reverse complement strand
GGCCTCGTCGAGGCCGGCGCCGGCGCGGTAGAAATTGGTGTAGGTTCGCTCCAGCAGCCGCAGCTGCTCAGCCGTCAGGCCGAGCGCGGCGCGCTTCTCGTGCAGCATCGCGATGCGGCCGAACAGTACGGCGTTCATCATGATCGGATTCCAGTGCCGCGCCATCCGCAACGACACTTCCGTGTCGATCTCCAGGATTGCCGGATTGGAGTGCGCCGAGACCAGGTCGTAGAACACGGCCGCGACCCTGGAGAGCAGCTTGCCGGAGCGCTCCAGCGCGGTGATGGTATTCGCGAAGTCCGGCATCGACGGATCATGCGTGATCGCCGTGATCTCTGCGGCATGATCGACAAAGGCCTGCTCGAAGGCGGGCAGGAAATGCTCCGGCTCGATCTCGCCAAAAGGCGGCGTCTCGAACGGCGTCTGCCACGGCTTGAGCAGCGGGTTCTCGCCGGCTTCCGGCGGGGCAGGCGTCTGCGGGGTTTCTGACATCACAATTCCCGTTCTATGCTCTGGAGCCAGGACCGGGCTCCAAGCTTGGTGCTTTGCTCGAAAACGCTCTGGAACATGCGGCAATCTATATCACGCGATGCGGCATTTTTGGGCCTTTTACGCTTGATAGACGGGACCTTTTCGGAGAGATTGCGGCCTCTAAACAGGAACTGTTCCATGAGCCCACAGCCCGCCACCTCCACCCGCGAGATCGTCTGGCCGAGCGTCATCACCGTCATCTCGGCGGCGATCCTGATCGGTGCGGAAGTGTTCGGCGCGGCATTCGCCGGCGGCTGGGCGCTCGCGATCCTGTTCGGCCTCAACGACACCAGCGCGCACATCCTGCAGGCGGTGCTGTTTGCGATCGGTGTGATGATCATGGTCGGCTTCATCCGCGCGGCTCAGCGCATCGAGCCGTTTACCAAACGCGGCTGACGCACTGCCGCGTCAGCGCGACGCGCGCCTCACGGGGAATGCAAGAAGCCGCTGCGGCACAGGCGCTAAATCAACTCCGCATCTCGCGAAATCTTAACGTTCGTTCATCTTTGTCCTCAGCGCCGCGCGCTCAGAACGAATTTGTAATCACACGTTCGAGAAATCTTTCCCCAGCCCAAAAAAATTGTTGCGAAGCGAAATCAAAAGCCTTATTTCCAGCCTTGCCCAATTTCGCACGTGCCTGTGGTCGTGTGTCAGTCGGTAGGTATCCGGACAAGAGGCCGGACAGCCGCCAAGGGATGGAAGAACCGAGGGTCGCACGACGCGCGGCCAGCATCTCTCTCCAGGGATGCCGTTGAAGGTCTCTCCATCT
>PNLC01000922.1 GCA_013822885.1 Bradyrhizobium sp. | reverse complement strand
GATCGGGATCGGCTATGCCGTGCAGAATCCGTCGACGCCTTATCCGGTGTTCCTTGCGCTGGCGCTGTTGTGCGGCTTCGGCGGCGGCAATTTCGCCTCTTCGATGTCCAACATCTCCTTCTTCTTCCCGCGGGCGGAGAAGGGCAACGCGCTCGCGCTCAATGCCGGCCTCGGCAATCTCGGCGTCTCCACCGTGCAGTTCGTGGTGCCGATCATCATCACGGTCGGCGTGTTCGGCTGGTTCGGCGGCGACCCGGCAACGGTCACCAGCGGAACGCAGACGTCGTCGTTGTGGCTGCAGAACGCCGGTTTCATCTGGGTGCCGTTCATCATTGCCAGCGCGTTCGCGGCGTGGTTCGGCATGAACGACATCGCCTCCGCCAGGGCCTCGTTCGCCGACCAGGCGGTGATCTTCCAGCGCAAGCACAACTGGATCATGTGCTGGCTCTATACCGGGACCTTCGGCTCCTTCATCGGTTACTCCGCCGGTTTCCCGCTGCTCGCCAAGACCCAGTTTCCGATGGTTGACGCGCTGCCGTTCGTCTTCCTCGGACCGCTGGTCGGCGCGCTGTCGCGCTCCGCCACGGGGTGGATCTCCGACAAATGGGGCGGGGCGCGCGTCACCTTCTGGGTATTCATCCTGATGATGCTCGGCGTGCTCGGCATCCTCTACTTCATCGGCATCAAGGATCAGCCGGGAGCGTTCTGGGGCTTCTTTGCGATGTTCCTCGTCCTGTTCTTCGCGACAGGGGTCGGCAACGCATCGACCTTCCAGATGATCCCCAACATCATGCGCAAGGAAATGGACCGGCTGATGCCGACCGCCGACGCCTTGACCCGCCAGCGCCAGGCCGAAAAGGAATCGGCCGCCATCACCGGCTTCACCTCGGCGATCGCAGCCTTCGGCGCCTTCTTCATCCCGAAGTCCTATGGGACCTCGATCGATCTCACCGGCGGCGTCCAGGGCGCGCTGTGGGGATTCTTCATCTTCTACGTGATCTGCGTCGTGATCACCTGGGCTGTCTACAGCCGCAGGGGCGGGCTGCTCCATGACATCGAGCGCAGCCCCCGCATCGTACCCGTCACACAAGCTGCCGAATAAGGAAACGAACGATGAGTCATTTTCTCGACAGGTTGTCGTTCTTCACGCGCCCCAAGGCTGAATTCGCCGGCGGGCACGGCGTGATGACCACCGAAGACCGTTCCTGGGAGGACGGTTATCGAAAGCGCTGGCAGCACGATAAGATCGTCCGCTCGACCCACGGCGTGAACTGCACGGGCTCGTGCTCGTGGAAGGTCTACGTCAAGGGT
>PNLC01000921.1 GCA_013822885.1 Bradyrhizobium sp. | reverse complement strand
TCGCCTCGGTGAGCGCCAAGCTCGGCCAACTGGCCGAGTCGCTCGACGGATCGCCCCATGTCGAGGAACTGTTCTCCGAACATCTGCTGCAGGCTCGCGACCTGTACCAGAAATATGCCGCCGCCTACGCCGCACAGCTTGCGGCGACCATCACGCGCGTCTGCCGCAAGCAAGGCCTCACGCTGAATGCCGGCATGACGCCGCGGGATCTTGCACGGTGCATCGAGATGGCGGTCAACGGCACCAAGTCGGCTTACCCCGCGATGCAGCCGGCCGGCGCCTTCCTGAAGGATCTGGAAATCATGCTGCGCACGCTGGTTGCCGGCGCCACGGCTCCGGCACCGAAGCCGCGCCCGGTGAAGGCGGCGCCGGCGAAGAAATCAATCCCACGATCCATTCCTCGATCCACTTCCCGTACTGGAGATCGCAAATGAGCACGATGACGATCAACGGCAAGCTCGCTCCCCTCCCCGACGATCCCGACGCGCTGCTTGTCGATGTCATCAGGGACGCGCTTGACCTCACCGGCACCAAGCTCGTCTGCGGGGCCGGCGTGTGCGGCGCCTGCACCGTGCTGGTCGACGGCGTACCCGCCGTGAGCTGCCTGATGCCTGCCATCGCGGCAGACGACAAGTCGATCACGACGGTGGAAGGCATCGGTACAGACGGATTGCATCCGGTGCAGAAGGCCTTCATGGCGCATGACGCCCTGCAATGCGGCTTCTGCACGCCGGGCTTCATCGTCGGGGCCACGGCGTTTCACGATGGCTGGCGGGCGGCAAAGGGAACGGCCGTGCCGTCGCGCGAGGAGATCGGCGCCGCGTTGTCGGGACATCTATGCCGCTGCGGTGCTTATGACGGCATTTTCCGCGCCGTGGCGGATGCCTGCGCCGGCCGCTTCGACGGCGAGGCCGCAGCGCCGCCCCGCATGGAGGCGCGCGACAAGGTGACGGGTTCGGCGAAATACACCGTCGACATCAATCATGACGGCCAGCTCGAAGGCGTGATCCTGCGCTCGCAGTTCGCGCATGCCCGCATCGGTGATCTGGACCTGGAACCGGCACGCGCGATAGACGGCGTTGGCGCGGTGATCCCGCTGCTGGGCGACGATCGCATCGTCCGCTATGTCGGCGACCCCATCGCCGCCGTCGCGGCAAAAGATCGCAAGACCGCGCTCGCCGCCATCGCCGCCATCAGGATCAGCAGCGAACGACTGCCGTCGGCGATCGGGCTCGATGAAGCGCGCAAGCCGGACGCGCCGGTCGTGTTCGAGAGATCCGCACGCAAGAAGGCCGGCAACGTCTCCGAGGGCG
>PNLC01000920.1 GCA_013822885.1 Bradyrhizobium sp. | reverse complement strand
GATGCGCCTGCTGCTGGCGGGCGATCTGGCTGGCGATCCGGCTCGAATACTGCACGTCCTTGTGCCGGTTCAGCACCTCCGCCATCGTTGCCGGCTCGGCGCCAGAGGGATTCCACAGATGCACGGCGAAGATCAGCGAGTTTTTCCGCGGATTGTCGTCGAACACGGCTTCCGTCGGCGTGTTCGACAGTATGCCGCCGTCCCAATAGAGTTCGCCGTCGATCCGCACCGCCGGAAATGCCGGCGGAAGCGCCCCCGACGCCATGATGTGATTGACGCCAAGCTGGCCGTCACGGCTGTCGAAATAGCGCATCTGGCTGGTGCGGACATGCGCAGCGCCGACCGTCAGGCGCGGACGGCATTGGTTGACCAGATTGAAGTCAACCAGCTCGCCCAAGGTTCGCTCCAGCGGCGCGGTCGAGTAGTAGCCGGCATTGTCGGCGCCGAGCGGATAGTTGTCGCCGGCATGGGCCAGTGGGTTGGGCCTGAAGAATCCGGGAATGCCGTTGGTCACCGTCGACCAGTAGGACAGCTTTTCATTGAAGCCCGGAAATATGTCACGAAAGCTCCAGACCGGATTCTGCTCCATCCTCTTCCAGAACTCGCGCAACCGCGACACCCGGTTCGACGGCGAATTGCCGGCGATCAGGCCGGCGTTGATGGCGCCGATCGAGGTGCCGATGATCCAGTCCGGCTCGATCCCAGCCTCATGCAACGCCTGATAGACGCCGGCCTGATAGGAGCCGAGCGCGCCGCCACCCTGCAGCACCAGCACGACCTGGCCCGGCTCGGACCTTCCCAGTGATCGCAAGGTCGGCGCGGAATTGCTGGCCTTCACGTCGCTCATGTCACGCTCCTTGCATGTTTCGCGTTCTAATGTTCGCGCGCGGCTTGCCCACGTTACGTTCACGCTTAAGTGTGCGGTCCAGCCGCCGTCGACCGGCAACCCGCGAGGCGACATAATTCCGGGTTTGAGCTGGATATTCATGTCGCCCTTTCGTTGGGAATTCCGCGCCCTACGCTGTTAATTTCCGCACCAACCTGCACGGGCGGCGTCATCCGGGGAAATGCCGTTTGGCTTCCAAAATCATGCGCCCGCGCTATGGCGGTTATGGTGTCATCGGGCGGCGCGATCGGATAACTTCCCGACGCGACAAAACGGGACACGGCCATGGAGATGCATCAGGTCCGCTACTTTCTTGCGGTCGCGCGCGTGCTCAACTTCACGCGCGCCGCCGACGAGTGCAACGTCACGCAACCGTCGCTGACGCGGGCCATCAAGCAACTGGAAGCCGAACTCGGCGGCGACCTGTT
>PNLC01000919.1 GCA_013822885.1 Bradyrhizobium sp. | reverse complement strand
CCCAGGCCGTCGTGATGTTTTTCGGCGCCACCACTGCGTTCTTTGCCGCGACCATCGGGCTCGTGCAGAACGACATCAAGCGCATCGTCGCCTATTCGACCTGTTCGCAGCTCGGCTACATGTTCGTGGCGATGGGGGCGGGGGCCTATTCGGTCGGCATGTTCCACCTGTTCACGCACGCCTTCTTCAAGGCGCTGCTGTTTTTGGGTTCCGGCTCGGTGATCTATGCGATGCATCACGAGCAGGACATCCGCAACATGGGCGGGCTGAAGGACAAGATCCCCTACACCTACAGCGTGATGGTGATCGGCACGCTGGCGCTGACCGGCTTCCCGCTCACGGCCGGCTATTTCTCCAAGGATGCGATCATCGAGTCCGCCTATGTCGCGCACAACCCATTCGCGCTTTACGGTTTTGCGATGACGGTGATCGCGGCGGGCCTGACCTCGTTCTATTCGTGGCGCCTGATCTTCAAGACGTTTCACGGCGAGCCGCACGACCGGCGTCACTACGAGGCGGCCCACGAGGCGCCGATGTGGATGCTGGTTCCGATCGGCATCCTCGCTGCGGGCTCGATCCTGGCCGGCTTCCCGTTCAAGGAGCTGTTCGCGGGCCATGGCGTGGAGGAGTTCTTCCGCGACTCGATCAAGATGCACCCGGGCATCATCGAAGAGATGCATCACATCCCGAAGACGATCGCGTTCCTGCCGACGGTGATGATGGTGCTGGGCTTTTTGGTGTCGTGGCTGTTTTACATCCGCCGGCCCTATCTGCCGGTCGAACTCGCCAACCAGCACCAGATGCTCTACCAGTTCCTGCTCAACAAATGGTACTTCGACGAGCTCTATGACTACATCTTCGTTCGGCCGGCCAAGTGGCTCGGCTACTTCCTGTGGAAGAAGGGCGACGGCTACGTTATCGACGGCTTCGGTCCGGACGGCGTTTCGGCGCGGGTGCTCGACGTCACCCGCAACGTCGTGAAGGTCCAGACCGGCTACCTCTATCACTACGCCTTTGCGATGCTGATCGGCGCCGCGGGGCTGATCACCTGGTTCATGTTCGGCTTGGGAGGCCAGTAATGACAACCTGGCCCATCCTCTCGGTCGTCACCTTCCTGCCGCTGGTCGGCGCGCTGGTGATCTATCTCAACCGTGGCGACGATGAAGCCGCCCAGCGCAATTCGTGCTGGATCGCGCTGTGGACCACGCTCGTCACCTTCGCGGTGTCGCTGATCCTGGTCTGGCGTTTCGATGCTGCAAGCGCGGACTTCCAGTTCGTCGAGAAGGCGAACTGGCTCGCCAGCGGCATCACCTA
>PNLC01000918.1 GCA_013822885.1 Bradyrhizobium sp. | reverse complement strand
CCGGCGGATTGCCCTTGATGAAGCGCCATCCGGTGCGGCAGCGCTACCGCATGGTCGAACTGCAGCGCTGGCGCGACAAGCGCGGCCTGAAATTCCACCTGCAGCCGGCGCACTGGCCGTTCAATGCGCGGCTCGCCGATGGCGTCGTGATCGCGGCGACCGAGGCCGGACTTGATCCCGAACAATATTTGCAGCGGGGTTTTGCCGGCGTCTGGGAAGGCCAACTCAATCTGGCAGATCCCGCAACGATCGTGAAACTGGCCGACGAATCGGGACTGCCCGGCCAGCGATTGGTGGATCGATCGGGCTCTGAGGAAATCAGCACCGCCTACGAGCAGAACCGGCAGGATGCGCTGGCCGCCGACGTGTTCGGCTCGCCGGTCTATGTGCTCGATGGCGAGGTATTTTGGGGACAGGACCGCATCGAATTACTGGCCGATGCGTTGAAGTCCGGCCGCGGGCCCTATAGCTCAAAGGTTTGACGAAGTGCGCGATAAGCCAGTCGCGTTCCCGGGCGCCTTGAAAGCGCCCCGGCTGTTGAGGAAACCGCTACTGTCCTGAGGCGGGAGCAAGCGCATGCGCACAGCAAAATCATCCTCGACATTCGCAGCCATTCTCATGCTCGCGTTGACCTTCGCGTGCGCCGTTCCTGCGCTCGCAGGCCCGATGCCGGAGACCGAGAACGGCCGCTACGCGCTGTCGCCGGCCGGTGACGGCGTGCTTCGGCTCGATACCAGAACGGGCGCGGTGTCGACCTGCAACAATACGGGCGCGGGCTGGGCGTGCTACGCTGTACCCGACGAACGTGCGGCGATGGATGCCGAAATCGGCCGGCTGCAGGCCGACAACGAACGGCTCAAGGCCGGCAACGAGAAGCTCAAGGCGGAACTTGCCGAGCGCGAGCCCACCGTAGCCGGCAAGATCGAGGAGCCGCTGCCGAAATCGGACTCGCTGAAGAAGAGCGAGCCGAAGGTGGCCGACGGCGAGCGCAAGATCGAGATTCCGCTGCCGAGCGACCGCGACATGGATCGCGTGATGTCGTTCCTGGAGCAGGCGTGGCGGCGATTGATCGAGATGGCGAACCGGCTGCAGCGGGACAGCAGCAGCGGCAAGATTTGAGGCGGTGCTGTCGTCCATGCATTCGCAGGGACGACGTGGAGAGATTATTCGTGACATCGCAAAAATCCATCTCCCGCAACACAGCTTCATCCGTGACCGCCACCTCCCTCGTGTCCTCGCTGCTGACCGTGGAGACGTCGGGCGCGGGCTTCACCGATCTCACCGCCGAGGTCGCTAAGTTCGTGGCGGAAGTGCGCGCA
>PNLC01000917.1 GCA_013822885.1 Bradyrhizobium sp. | reverse complement strand
CTGCGGCGGCTCTTCTGCACCGACCATTCCAGCGCGCCCTCGACCGGCGTGGTCGTGGTGTCGATGTCGTGACCATAGAGACAGAGCCCGGCTTCGAGCCGCAGGCTGTCGCGTGCGCCAAGGCCGATCGGCAGCACGTCGGCGTTTTCCAGCAGTGCGGTTGCCAGCGTCTCGGCATGCTCGGCGGGTACCGAGATTTCAAACCCGTCCTCGCCGGTATAGCCCGAGCGCGAGACGAAGCAGTCGAAGCCCGCGACCTTGCGCGGTCCGGTATCCATGAACCGCATCGCTGATACATCTGCACAATATTTCGCCAGTGCGGCTTCCGCCTTCGGCCCCTGCAGCGCGACCAGCGCGCGGTCGGCCAGCGAATCGATCAAGCAGTCTTCCGAAAGCCGCGCGCGCAGATGCGCCTCGTCCTCGGCCTTGCAGGCGGCGTTGACGACCAGGAACAGATGGTCGCCGAAATTCGCCACCATCAGGTCATCGAGAATGCCGCCGGCTTCATTGGTGAACTGCGCGTAGCGCTGCCGGCCCGGGGCGACCGCCACGATGTCCTGCGGCACCAGCCGCTCCAGCGCGCGGGCCGCATCCTCGACCTTGCCGGATTTCGCCCGCAGCGCGAGCTGGCCCATATGCGAGACGTCGAACAGGCCGGCGCTTGCGCGGGTGTGCAGATGCTCCTTCAGCACGCCGGCCGGGAATTGCACCGGCATGTCGTAGCCCGCGAACGGAACCATCTTGCCGCCGCGCGCCACGTGGAGCGCGTGCAGGGGAGTGCGTTTCAGTGGAGATTCGTTGCGCTCCAGCATCCGTCAGGCCCTCAGGGGTTCCGGAGACCACCTCCGGGAAACCCGCCAGAAAGCCCCATCTGTCGCTGTGCCTGAGAGTATTATCCCGTCGGCGGACGCCCCCGGGCCCAAAGGCCTTCGGCGTCTCTTTCCAGATGCTAGTCCGTCACTCGGTCCGTTTGCCTGAGAGTTTCCGGGGCGGTTGCTCCTTCGGCGCCGGCGCTGAAGCCGATCTCTCCCGACGTGACGTCTTGAACAGATGGGAAGAAAACACAGGCTTGCCAAGCCTGTCAACGCAGGCGCAGCATTATCAACGAGACTTGCGCGCCGATCTTGTGTGCTGCGGCAACCCTATGATCCGGCTGCACAGTTTCTGGACAGTGCGGCGGCCAATGTCTAAAAGCGTTCCGCTGGAAGAAGCGGGCAATCCGGAGCCCGTCCCGGCCTTTTTTCCGATTGGATGAACATGAGCGGCGTCAACGAGATCAGGTCTAAATTCTTGGATTTCTTTGCAGCGAACGGCCACGAGATCGTGCC
>PNLC01000916.1 GCA_013822885.1 Bradyrhizobium sp. | reverse complement strand
TTCTCGGGCAGGCCGAACACCCTGACCGACAGCCGCCCGACAGCGCTCGCAACGCGATCGCAATACAGATCGAGCGTGGCCATATCCGGCGCACGAATGTCCTGTGGCACGTCCATCTCCATACCGTCGACAATCGCGAGAAAATCCTCGCGCTTGAGGCCGAAGGTTTTCACCGAGGCTGCGTAATCCTGCAGACGCGGCGGAGGATGACCGTGATATAGCGCATCGATGTCGTCGCGCCATTGTTGCAGCGCGGCCAGCCGTTCCGGGCGCGGCCCGTGCGAATCGGCGATGTCGTCGACCTCCCGGCAGAAGCTGTAGATCTGGAACATCGCCTGGCGCTGCGCGCGCGGCAGCATGCGCATCGCAGCATAGAACGAACTGCCGGACGCCGCGCTGGCGTGGTCTGCGTTGGCCGCCGCCGTCTGCAACGTCATGCGCCGGCCGCCGGTCTTGTCTGCGGACGCCGTCCCACGGCACGGCTGATGGCCTCGCCCGCGATTCCGATGGCGCTCTGCCCCAGCAGCTCGAGCGGGCTGAGATGGACCCGTTCGCTCAGCGGATCCCGCACCTTCAGCATGCCGACGATCCTGTCGGCAAAAGTCTGGATCACGGCCACCTCGAGCCCGAGCCGGAAATCCTTCACTTCGGCGCTGAGCGATCTGCTTTCATCGAGCAGGGTTTCGGTCCGTACCGCCAGCGCGTGCAGGCATTGCAACAACTGCGGCGGCGACTTGGCCTCGCCCAGCATCTCCGCGGAGGCGCCGCTTGCGGCCAGCGCATCGCGCGGCAGGTAGATTCTGTTGAGGTTTTTGTAGTCCTTGGCGCAATCCTGCAGATGGTTGTTGATCTGCAGGCCCGCGCAGAGCGCGTCCGACGCAGCCCAGGTCGAGGTGCTCTCCCCATGAACGTCGAGCATGAAGCGTCCGACCGGCATGGCCGAATAGCGGCAATAGTGGATGACCTCGTCCCAATTCTCGTAACGCAGCTTGGTGACGTCCATGCGGAAAGCGACCAGCACGTCGAGCGCATGCCTCGGCGCCATCGCGCGCTCTGCCAGGGCCTGCCGAAGATTGACCGCTTCCTTCTGCGTGTCGCCTTTGCCCAGCAGCTCGGCTTCGAGCAGGTCGAGATAGCGCAGTTTTTCATCTGCGCTGAGTGTTGCGTGGTCGGCGATGTCGTCGGCGGTCCTGACGAAATTGTAGTAGCTCAGGATCAGCGCCCGGTGACGCGGATGAATGATCCACGACGCGACCGGAAAATTCTCGTCGCGGTGGGTCTTTCCGGATCGCAGGTCGCTCGCGCTGGTCATCGGGAACTGGCTTCATTC
>PNLC01000915.1 GCA_013822885.1 Bradyrhizobium sp. | reverse complement strand
TGCGGCGATGCCGACGGCCGCCATCGCGCCGGAGATCAGCCCGCCCGGCAGGTTCGCCCACTGAAACAGCAGGCCGCCGGCGGCGCCGAGGACGAGCGTCTCAAGCGTGCCCAGAATTTTGGCGCGGTCGGCGACGGCGGAGGAAATCGATGTGGGGATCAGGCTCACGCCGCCTTATGGCAAATCCGCCGCGGCGCGACAAATGCGTCACGCGATTGCAGCAATGCATGGCGATGCTGCATGCCGCCGCAATTGCTGAATGCCCGCTGAACGGGGTGCAGTTCGTGGATTTCCGGCACGAAATATTTTTACCGTAAGATCGCGCCAGTGCGTTGTGACAATCTATGATTGCGCTAGGATGGAAGGTGCAGATGACTACCCCATGGAGACCAGGGATGACTATCCAGGCAAAAAGACTGGCCGCAATCGCGGCGTTGGGTTTGGCCGCGTTTGCGGTGGCGTCGCAGGCGCACGCGCTGACCGCGCAGGAATGCAGCGCCAAATACCAGGCTGCCAAGACTGCCGGCACGCTCGGCGACCAGAAGTGGAACGATTTCCGCAAGGCGCAGTGCGGCGCCGACGCGACGGCCGCGCCTGCGGCCCCCGCTGTGGCGCCGGCAGCCGCGCCGAAAGAAGCGAAGAAGGAAGCTGCTCCCAAGGAAGCCGCCAAGAAGGAAGCCGCCGCACCGGCTGTACCGTCAGGGCCCGCGGTGTTTCCGAACGCCGTCAATCCGAAATATTCTACCGAGAAAGCCAGCAGGGCCCGCATGCATACCTGTGTCGATCAATACAACGCCAACAAGGCCACCAACGCCAATGGCGGGCTGAAGTGGATCCAGAAGGGCGGCGGCTACTACAGCGAATGCACCAGGAAGCTGAAAGGCTCCGCCTGACAGGCAACGGGGCGCGGCCGGATGTTTCGGCCGCGCCTAACCCGGATCGCGCAGCAGTTTCTCGGCGGACTTCGCCACCAGTTGTGCCCGTTTGCGCGGTCCGCGTTCAAGGAAGAGAAGGCTCTGGCCGAATACGAAGCAATAGAACAGGAACGCCTGCGCGTCCGCTTCCTCTGGGGGCAGGCCGGTCGCGCGGTAGAGCTGCCCGACATTCTTCAGCCGCGCCGCATCGACGCTCGCGACCGCGTTGGCGGCAAGTTCGTCGGACCGCGCCCATTGCCGGATTGCCAGTTCGATCGACATGCCTTCGGTATTCATGCGTTCAGAATAAAGCTCGATCAGCGCCTTCAGCCGATCGCGTGCGGTGGCGCCGTCGAGGCTGGCATGTTTCTCGATGGCCGCGATACGTCCATGGCTCCAGCTCTCCAGCATGGCCTCGAGCAG
>PNLC01000914.1 GCA_013822885.1 Bradyrhizobium sp. | reverse complement strand
ACCGGCGTGTTTGTCCTGCTCCAGGAGGTGCCAGTCCAGCGAATGATCATGATTCCACTCGCGCTCCTGGCCGAACTCGCAGCCCATGAACATCAGCTTCTTGCCGGGATGGCCGTACATGAAGCTGTAATAGGCGCGCAGATTGGCGAAGCGCTGCCAGTCGTCGCCGGGCATGCGGCCGAGGATCGAGCGTTTGCCGTGCACGACTTCGTCGTGGGAAAGAGGCAGGATGAAGTTTTCCGAAAACGCATACTGCAGGCCGAACAGTATGTCGCCGTGATGGTGCTTCCGATGGATCGGATCCTTACCGATATATTTCAGCGTGTCGTGCATCCAGCCCATGTTCCATTTGTAGCCGAAGCCCAGCCCGCCGAACTCCACCGGCCGCGACACCTGTGGCCAGGAGGTCGACTCTTCCGCCGCCGTTGTAGTTTGCGGATAACGCGAAAACACTTCGGTGTTGAAGCGGCGCAGAAAGTCGATGGCTTCGAGATTTCCCCGCCCGCCGTGCTTGTTCGGAATCCACTCCCCCGGCGGCCGGCTGTAGTCGAGGTAGAGCATCGAGGCGACCGCGTCGACGCGCAGGCCGTCGATCGCGTAACGGTCCAGCCAGAACAGCGCGTTCGACACCAGGAAGTTCACCACTTCGGTGCGGCCGTAATTGTAGATCAGCGTGCCCCAGTCGAGATGGCGGCCCTGCAGCGGGTTGGCATGCTCGTAGAGCGCGGTGCCGTCGAAATGGCCGAGGCCGTGGGGGTCGTCAGGAAAATGCCCGGGCACCCAGTCGAGCCACACCGCGATGCCTTCGCGGTGGCAGGCTTCGACCAGGGCGGCAAAATCCTCCGGGGTGCCGAACCGGCTGGTCGGCGCATACAGGCCGGTCGGCTGGTAGCCCCAGGAGCCGTCGAACGGATGTTCGCTGATGGGAAGAAACTCGACATGCGTGAAGCCGAGATCCTTCACATAGGCGGGAAGCTGCTCGGCCAGTTCGCGGTAGGTCAGCCATTCATTGTCGCCCTTGCGCCGCCACGAACCGAGATGGATCTCGTAGATCGAGACCGGCGCGCTCAGGGCGTTCAGGCCCGACGGTGCGGCCCGCGGACGCGTCAACTTGGCTTCATCGAAGACGATCGAGGCCGTCTTGGGCCGGACCTCGGCGGCGAAGGCATACGGATCGGCCTTCATCGGCAGATGCTGGCCGTTCGGCTCGATGATGTCGAACTTGTAGTGATCGCCGATGCGGGCCTGCGGAATGAACAGCTCCCAATAGCCGACGCCGCGCACCCGCATCGGATGGCGCCGCCGGTTCCAGAAATTGAAATCGCCGACGACGCTGACGCCCC
>PNLC01000913.1 GCA_013822885.1 Bradyrhizobium sp. | reverse complement strand
GCGATAAGCTGGACAATTCGAAATGGCTTGTTCAGTGTATCGAACAATGAAGGATTTCGACCTCCGCGACCTCGATGCTTTCGTCGCCGTGGCGCGTACGCGGAACTTCCGCCGCGCCGCGGTGGAGCAGGGCGTCTCCGTCTCGAGCCTCAGCCAGCGGCTGCGCGACATGGAGGAGCGGCTCGGCGTCCGCCTGATGAACCGCACCACGCGCAGCGTCGCGCTCACCGAGGCCGGCGAATTGTTGCTGGCCCGCGTCGGTCCTGCGCTATCGGATGTCGGCGAGGCGCTGGACCAGGTGCGTGGCTTGCGGGCGGTGCCGTCGGGGCGTCTGCGCATCAATGCGCCGCCGCCGGCGATCGATCTGGTGCTGGCGCCGATGGTCGCGCCGTTTCTTGCAGCCCATCCCAACATCGATCTGGAGATCGTCGGCGACAGCTCGTTCGTCGATATCGTTGCCGGCGGCTTCGACGCCGGGGTGCGCTATGGCGAGCATCTGGCGCAGGACATGATCGCCGTCTCGCTCGGGGCGCCGCAGCGCTACGCAGTGGTGGCCTCGCGCGAATATGTTGCGCAGCATGGCCGGCCCAAACTCCCAAAGGATCTGCTGGAGCATGCCTGCATCCGCACCCGCTTCGGCAGCGGCGCAATGCTGGATTGGGAATTCGAGAAGGCCGGCCGTGTCGTAAAGGTCTCGCCGCCGCCAAAGCTGGTTGCTACCTATCTCGGCCTGGCGCTGCGCGCCGCGCATGACGGTGTCGGCTTCTGGCTGACGTTCGAAGGCTACGTCCGGTATGGCATCAAGTCGGGCGCGCTGGTCAGCGTGCTCGATGACTGGTGCCCGCCATTTCCGGGACCGTTTCTGTACTACCCCAGCCGCCGCCAGCCACCTCCGGCACTCGCCGCATTCGTGGCTTTTGTCGCGGAATGGCGCAAGCGGGAGCGGCGGAAAGGCAAATGAGCCGTAGCCGCGCAACCAATCCATCGTCGTCCCGGCCTTGTGCCGGGACGACCACGTCACAGCATGCTGGGCAGGACGCGATCCGGCGGCTTGTGGTTGTCGAGGAAGGTTCTGATATTGATGATCACCTTCTCACCCATCTCGACGCGGCCTTCGATGGTGGCCGAACCCATATGCGGCAGCAGCGCCGCCTTGCCGGCCTTGGCGAGCCGCACCAGCTTCGGATTGACCGCGGGCTCGTGCTCGTAGACGTCGAGGCCGCAACCGGCGATGTCGCCGCTTTCGATCAGCTTGATCAGCGTGTCCTCGTCGACGACTTCGCCGCGCGCGGTGTTGACCACATAGGCGTCTTTCCGGATCAGCTTCAGCCGCCGCGCCGAGAGCAGAT
>PNLC01000912.1 GCA_013822885.1 Bradyrhizobium sp. | reverse complement strand
GACCCTTGAAGGCAAGGAAGCCGGTTCGGTCCAGCTCTCGGACGCGATCTTCGGTCTTGAGCCCCGTGCCGACATCATCCAGCGTTGCGTGCAATGGCAGCTCAACAAGCGCCAGGCCGGAACGCACAAGGCAAAGGGCCGCGCCGAGATCTGGCGCACCGGCAAGAAGATGTACAAGCAGAAGGGCACCGGCGGCGCCCGTCACGGCTCGGCCCGCGTGCCGCAGTTCCGCGGCGGTGGCCGTGCGTTCGGTCCGGTCGTTCGCTCGCATGCGACCGACCTGCCGAAGAAGGTGCGTGCGCTGGCGCTCAAGCACGCGCTGTCGGCGAAGGCCAAGGACGGCGGGCTGATCGTGATCGACAATGCGCAGGTCCAGGAAGCCAAGACCAAGGCGCTGGTCGGCCACTTCTCGGGGTTGGGCCTGACCAATGCGCTGATCATCGACGGTGCCGAACTCAACACCGGTTTCGCGACCGCAGCCCGCAACATTCCGAACATCGACGTGCTGCCGATCCAGGGCATCAACGTCTATGACATTCTGCGCCGTCACAAGCTGGTGCTGACGAAGGCGGCTGTCGATGCGCTGGAGGCGCGCTTCAAATGAAGATTACCGATCCGCGCCACTACGACGTGATCGTCGCACCCGTCGTCACCGAAAAGGCGACGGTGGCGTCCGAGCACAACAAGGTCGTGTTCAAGGTCGCCAGCAAGGCGACCAAGCCGCAAATCAAGGAAGCCGTCGAGAAGCTGTTCGACGTCAAGGTGAAGAGCGTGAACACGCTGGTCCGCAAGGGCAAGACCAAGGTGTTCCGCGGCAATTTCGGTTCGCAGTCGGACGTCAAGCGGGCGATCGTGACCCTCGAAGAGGGCCACCGCATCGACGTCACCACCGGACTATAAGGCGACACAGCGATGGCATTGAAAACCTACAATCCGACGACGCCAGGTCAGCGCCAGCTGGTGATGGTCGACCGTTCGGCGCTCTACAAGGGCAAGCCGGTCAAGGCGTTGACCGAGGGCAAGCTCGGCAATGGCGGCCGTAACAACACCGGCCGTATCACGGTGCGCTTCCGCGGCGGTGGCCACAAGAAGGCCTACCGCATGGTGGACTTCAAGCGTAACAAGGTCGACGTTCCCGCCGTGGTCGAGCGGCTGGAATACGATCCGAACCGCACGGCTTTCATCGCGCTGATCAAGTATCAGGACGGCGAGCAGGCCTACATCCTGGCGCCGCAGCGGCTGGCTGCAGGCGACACCGTCGTCGCCGGCAACTATGTCGACGTGAAGCCCGGCAACGTCATGCCGCTCGGCAACATGCCGGTCGGCACGATCGTCCACAACATCGAGATGAAGATCGGG
>PNLC01000911.1 GCA_013822885.1 Bradyrhizobium sp. | reverse complement strand
CGGCGCTTGCCGCCCGCGCATTCGATGCAGCGTCCCTCCTGACATCCAGTCCCAACAACATCTCGGGGTCTGTCGATGTCGCAACCTTCTCAACTCGTCTCGCTCGAAGCCAAAGCCGCTCCCTTTATCCAGTTGCGTACGGAATCGCCGTCCTTGCCGGAGGGCGCGCTGCCGATGCAGGTGATTCGCCGCAACGGCACGGTTTCAAAGTTCGACGCCAGCAAGATTTCGGTCGCGATGACGAAGGCGTTTCTCGCCGTCGAGGGCCACACCGCGGCAGCTTCGCGGCGGGTGCACGAAGTCGTGGAGCAACTGACGGCTGAAGTCGTAGGCGCACTGTCGCGCCGGATCAGCGAAGGCCGCACCTTTCACATCGAGGACGTGCAGGACCAGGTCGAACTGGCCCTGATGCGCAGCGAGCACCACAAGGTGGCGCGTGCCTACGTACTCTATCGCGAGGAACGGACCCGGCAACGCGCCGAGCAGGAGGCCGCCAAATCGGCCAGGCCGTCGCCCGGACCGGTACTGCACGTGACGCTGGCGAACGGTACGAAAGTGCCGCTCGATACCGGGCGGCTCGTATCCATCGTCAACGAAGCCTGCGCCGGCCTCGAGGGCGTCGAGGCGGCGCCGGTGCTTGCGGAAACCCAGCGTAATCTCTACGACGGCATCAGCGAGGACGAACTGGCGCTGGCGTCGGTGATGGCGGCGCGGACGCTGGTGGAGTTGGAGCCGAACTACGCCTATGTCAGCGCGCGGCTGTTGCTCGACAAGTTGCGCACCGAGGTGCTGTCGTTCGTGCTGGCGTCGCCGACCCGTGCCTCGCAGGCCGATATGGCCGTGCGGTACGCCGAATATTTCCCGGCCTATGTCAAAACCGGCATCAAGGCTGAACTGCTCGATCCTGATCTCGCGCGTTTCGATCTGAAAAAACTCGCCGCGGCGCTGAAGCCGGAGCGCGATCTGGCGTTTCAATTCCTGGGCCTGCAAACGCTGTACGACCGCTACTTCCTGCATGAGGGCGGCAACCGCATCGAACTGCCGCAGGCATTCTTCATGCGTGTCGCCATGGGCCTTGCGCAGCGCGAGATCGACCGCGAGGCGCGGGCCATCGAGTTTTACGATCTGCTGTCCTCGTTCGACTTCATGGCGTCGACGCCGACGTTGTTCAATTCGGGAACGCTGCGGCCGCAATTGTCGTCGTGCTTCCTCACCACGATTGCCGACGATCTCGATGGGATATTCAAGTCGGTCAAGGACAATGCGCTGCTGGCGAAATATTCCGGCGGGCTCGGCAACGACTGGACCCGCGTGCGCGGGCTCGGCGCCCACATCAAGGGCACCAACGGCGAAAGCCAGGG
>PNLC01000910.1 GCA_013822885.1 Bradyrhizobium sp. | reverse complement strand
TAGCCACCGAGCGTTCGCCGCAGCAGCGCCAGCGGTTCGTCCTGCGTCATGCCGCAGCCGGTCTTGTGGGTCAGCGCCACCACGCCGTCAACGTTGGGAAAATCGGCCAGCGGATTGTCGCCGGTGAACGGGTTCTTCTTGAACATGTCGGCGACAATGCCGGCGACATGGGCGCTGCAATTCACCGAGGTGAGGATGCCGATATAGTTGCGCGTCGCCACCCGCCCGTCGCCGCGGCGAATGCCCTCGAAGGTCGCGGGCAGATCGAAATTCGGCACCGGTTTGACGTCGACGCCGTACGCATAGTCCTTGGCGAAATCGCCCATGCCGCAATTCTGGGTGTGCACGTGCTGGCCCGGCGAAATCGGCACGGTGGCGAAGCCGATGATCTGGCCATAACGCCGCACCGGCTCGCCCACGGCGATCGGCTTGATCGCCACCTTGTGCCCCGCCGGGATCCGCTCGACCGTCGTGACCCCGTCGGCCACCACCATGCCGGGCGGCAGGCTTGAGCGTGCGATCAGCACGCCGTCGTCGGGATGCAGGCGAATGACGGGTGCCGGGGTCATTTGGGTACCTCCTCAGGGTTGGCGAGGTATCGTGCCCCGGATGCAGCGCAGCGCGCAAGCGATGCGCTGCTGTTCCGGGGCCTGCGTATACTGCCAGTATCTTTGGGTCCCGGCTCTGCGCTGCACCGCCAAGAGGCGCTGCACCGCGTCCGGGACACGAGGCCTTCTTACGCCTTGCCGGCAGAATCCTTCCGGGTCTGGTTCACCTGCATCTTGGCGTAGGTCATCATCAGGCCGCTCTCGTTCGACAGCGTCACCAGCTTGAAGCCCATGTTGATGGCGCGGACCGCGCCCTCGGCGCCCGAGCAGTGGATGCCCGGATAGAGGCCACGCTTGCCGCATTCCTTGATGATCTTCTCATAGATCATGAGGATCTCAGGCTCGTCGCGGTCGAGCTTCGGCACCAGGCCGTAGGAGAAGCCGAGGTCGGAGGGGCCGATATAGACGCCGTTGATGCCCTCGACGTCGAGGATCGATTCCATGTTCTCGACCGCGGTCTTGGTCTCCATCATCGGCAGCAGCACGATCTCGTCGTTGGCGGTCTGCTGATAGCCGCCGGCCGAGCCGTACATGCCCGAACGGATCGGTCCGTTCGAGCGCGTGCCTTTCGGCGGATATTTGGCGTACTGGACGAGGTTCTGCGCCTCTTCCTTGGTGTTGATCATCGGGCAGATCACGCCATAGGCGCCGCCGTCGAGCACCTTGCCGATGATGCCGGGCTCGTTCCAGGGCACGCGGACCATCGGCGTCACCGGATGGCCGTTCATCGCCTGAAAGCACTGCACCATCGAAA
>PNLC01000909.1 GCA_013822885.1 Bradyrhizobium sp. | reverse complement strand
CGACGGCGCGGTCGTCACCCCGCCTTGCGCTGCCGCGCTGCTGACCTATGCGCCTTCTTCGCCGCCCTTCGTGCAGGCGTCCGGTGCGGCGCGGATGCGCGCCGCTTCGTCGTCGATTTGCCCTTCAGGCTGGCCTTGAGCGCATCCATCAGGTTGACGACATTGTCCGGCTTTTCCTCACGCTCGCTGACCTTGATCGGCTTGCCCGAAGCCTTGCGCCGCACCAGCGCCTTTAGCGCATTCTCGTACTCGTCCTTGAACTTCGTCGGATCGAAATGGGCCGCCTTGGTATCGAGGATGTGGCTCGCCAGTTCGATCATGTCCTTCGAAATCTTCGGGCTCTTGATGCCGTCGAAATAGTCGCTCTCGTCACGCAGTTCGTAAGGGTATCGCAGCGTGGTGCCGAGCAGGCCCTTGCCGAGCGGCTCGATCGCGATGATATGCTCGCGGTTGGTCAGGACGATCCGCGCCAGCGCGACCCGGTCCTGGTCCTTCATGGCGTCCCGGATCACGGCGAAGGCGTCTACCCCTGCCTTGCCGTCCGGCACGATGTAATACGGATTGTCGAGATAGCGTTTGTCGATCTCGTCCCTCGGCACGAAGCTGTCGATATCGATGGTGTGGTTGCTCTCGATCTGGACCGCTTCGAGCTCTTCCTTTTCGATTTCGACATAGCTGCCCTTCTTCAACTCATAACCACGGCCCTTCTGGTCGCCTTCGACGACATCGCCGGTCTCGCTGTCGACCATCTGCTGTTTCAGCCGATTGCCGGTCTCCTTGTTGATCATGTGAAAGCGGGTTTTCTCGGCCGCGGTGGAGGCCGGGTAGAGCGCGATCGGGCATGACACGAGGGACAGCTTGAGCGAGCCTTTCCAGTAGGCACGGGGGGCCATTACAATCTCCGGCACGGTTGGGTTTGGGAACTTCAACGGTTAGTATGGGTTTTCGTTCCGGTTTTGCCGCGCGGGCGGCCTTTGATCCCTGAGGTTTGGCCGTGGCGTTGAAGAGCCTGAGCACGTACCGGAAGAAGCGCGATTTCGGCAAGACCGCAGAGCCTTCCGGCGATGTCAAGGTCGCACCCGCCAAAGGGCGGCGGTTCGTGATCCAGAAGCACGACGCGACCCGGCTGCATTACGACCTGCGGCTTGAGTTCGACGGCGTGTTCAAGTCCTGGGCGGTCACCAGGGGGCCGTCGCTCGATCCCCGTGACAAGCGGCTGGCGGTCGAGGTCGAGGACCACCCGCTGGATTACGGCGATTTCGAAGGCACCATTCCGGACGACCAGTATGGCGGCGGCACCGTGATGCTGTGGGATCGCGGCTTCTGGGAATCCGATGATCCCGATCGCGGCTTCAAAAAGGGTGACCTGAAATTC
>PNLC01000908.1 GCA_013822885.1 Bradyrhizobium sp. | reverse complement strand
CACCTCCGGATTCGGCGTCCGCAGCGATCCCTTCCTCGGCCGCCCGGCCATGCACACCGGGCTCGACTTCCGCGCCGCGACCGGCGATCCCGTCCGCGCCACCGCCAACGGCAAGGTCGCGTCATCGGGATGGATGGGCGGCTATGGCCGCATGGTGGAAATCGACCATGGCAATGGCTTGTCGACCCGCTACGGCCACCTGTCGGAGATTCACGTCAGGGTCGGCGATGTCGTCAGGATCGGACAGGTGATCGGCGCGGTGGGCTCAACCGGCCGCTCCACCGGTCCGCATCTGCACTACGAAACCCGGATCGACGGCGACCCAGTCGATCCGCAGAAATTCCTGCGCGCCGGCGTCAGGCTAAGCTCCGGCTAGGGATACGCCGCAAAATAGCTAAAACAACCCCATGCAAAGTAGAATGGGGCACGGAAACCGGCGCTTACCCGCGTCGGAGAATCTTTTTTTGCCCCATGTCGGCCCGCGGGGAGGCCGGGCGTCCTTGGGGCATAGACTGGGCCAACCCAACCAAACCTCCGATACGCTCCGCTCAGTCATGGAGAAAATAAAACCATGCCCCAAGGCAATACCGTTCGCTTGCATCGTGTCTTCGCCACCACGCCGGAGAAGCTTTTTCGCGCCTTCCTCGATGCGGACGCGATGGCCAAGTGGCTGCCGCCCTACGGTTTCACCTGCAAGGTCCATCATTTCGAGGCAAAGGTCGACGGCACATTCCGGATGTCGTTCTCCAATTTCACCACGAACACAGGCCATTCGTTCGGCGGTGAATATCTCGAGATCGTACCCAACGAGCGCATCCGCTACACCGACCGGTTCGACGATCCCAATCTGCCTGGCGTCATCGAGGTCACCGTCACCCTGAAAGCGGTTTCCTGCGGAACCGAAATCAACATCGAGCAGGCGAACCTGCCGACGGTGATTCCGGTCGAATCCTGCTATCTCGGCTGGCAGCAGTCGCTCGCGCAGCTCGCGTTGCTCGTCGAGCCGGACATCCCGGGATAGCGACGACGGAAGCGAGGCACCACGCCGTGGTGCCTCGTCCTCGTGCTAGACTAGTGCCCGACCTCGCCGGCAATGATATCGCCGAACAGGTCCCAGCTTTCGCCGTTGAACCTCATCAACTGCATCTGCTCGATCGGAAAGAAGTCATTGGCGCTGGTATTGACCTTGATGCCGGGCAACAGCACGTCGCTGGAGAAATCCTTCAGGTTCGCAGCCTGCTTCATCACGTTCTCACGGGTGAGATTATCCCCGCACTGCTTTAGAACCTGGACCATGGTCTGCGCCGTGGCATAGCCGTAGACGTTGTTGTTATTGTTCTTGTCGCCATCCGGGAAATACTTGTCCATGAAGGCGACCC
>PNLC01000907.1 GCA_013822885.1 Bradyrhizobium sp. | reverse complement strand
AATGGAAGGCGGAGAGCGGCGGCGTCATCGTCAACCAGTTGAAGCGCCTCGGCGCCTCCTGCGACTGGTCGCGCGAACGCTTCACGATGGACGAGGGACTGTCGCGCGCCGTCGTGAAGGTGTTCGTCGAACTGCACCGCAGAGGCCTGATCTACAAGGACAAGCGGCTGGTCAACTGGGACCCGAAACTGCTCACCGCGATCTCCGATCTCGAAGTGCAGCAGGTCGAGGTCAAGGGCAGCCTCTGGTATTTGCGCTATCCGATCGAGGGCAAGACGTTCAGTCCCGACGATCCCTCGACGTTCGTCGTCGTAGCGACGACGCGGCCCGAGACGATGCTCGGCGACACCGCCGTTGCCATTCATCCGGACAACGAAAGCATCGGGCACCTGATTGGCCAGCATGTGATCCTGCCGCTGGTCGGCCGTCGGATTCCGATCGTCGGCGACGACTACGCCGATCCCGAGAAGGGATCGGGCGCGGTCAAGATCACGCCGGCGCACGACTTCAACGACTTCGAGGTCGGCAAACGCCATAACTTGCCGCAGATCAACGTGTTCGATCGCGAGGGCGCTCTCGCTCTCGTCGACAACGAGGATTACCTGCGCGGCTTGCCGGAAGGCGCGAGCCATCTTGCGGAAGAACTCCACAATGTCGACCGCTTCGCCGCGCGAAAGCAGATCGTGGCGCGGCTGGAAGATTTCGGTTTCCTGGAACGGATCGAGCCGAACACGCACATGGTGCCGCATGGCGACCGCTCCGGCGTCGTGATCGAGCCCTACCTGACCGACCAATGGTATGTCGACGCCGCGACCATGGCGCAGCCGGCGATCGCGGCGGTGCGCTCGGGCGCGACGTCGTTCGTACCGAAGAATTGGGAAAAGACTTATTTCGAATGGATGGAAAACATCCAGCCCTGGTGTATCTCGCGCCAACTCTGGTGGGGGCACCAGATCCCGGCCTGGTACGGGCCTGACGGCAAGGTGTTCGTCGCCGAGACCGAAGAGGAAGCCGTCGGCAACGCGCTCGGCTATTACGTCGAGCAGGAAGTCATCACCGAGGAGCAGGGCCGCGAGATGGCGCTCGACGCCTCCAGGCGCGAGGGCTTCATCACGCGCGATGAGGACGTGCTCGACACCTGGTTCTCGTCCGGGCTGTGGCCGTTCTCGACGCTCGGCTGGCCGGATGAAACGAGCGAAGTGAAGCGCTACTACCCGACCAACGTGCTCGTCACGGGATGGGACATCATCTTCTTCTGGGTCGCCCGGATGATGATGATGGGTATTCATTTCATGAAGGAGGCGCCGTTCTCGACGATCTACATCCACCGCCTGGTTCGCGACGAGAAGGGCGCGAAGATGTCGAAGTCGAAAGGCAACGT
>PNLC01000906.1 GCA_013822885.1 Bradyrhizobium sp. | reverse complement strand
TACCATGTCGCGGCGAATGCGGAACTCGACGCTGCGCGATTCGCCACCGCGCGCGGCTTCCGACAACGCCGTGAGGTAGGCCGGACGATCGACGACATGGACGCGATCGAACAGGCCGTGGCCGGTGAGCCGCGCAACCGATGTACCGAGCAAGACTTCTGCCGCGGGCGAAACGAACTGTATCGTGCCGTTGCGGCTATGACGCGAAATCACATCGCTCATGTTGAGCGCGAGCAAGCGGTAGCGTTCTTCCTCGACATTGAGCAGCGATACGGAAGTGCGCGCCAGCGATTCCGCGCCAAACGCAAGCCCTCCCGCATAGAGTATCGCCGAAACCACGCCCGAGGCCATCAGGAAGCCACGCAGCACAGCGTTTGGCTCCGACACCGGCAACAGATGAAAGTATCCGAGCGCGATCAACAAGGCGGCGCATGACAGCGCCAGCGCCGACGCGAACGCCACCACGCGGCGCGAGGCCGACAATGCGGCTTCCAGCGGAACGACGACGAGCCAGATCGCGGCGAATGATTCGATCCCGCCTGTGTTGACGGCAACCATCATCACGAGGCCCGCCATCGCCAGCGACGAC
Source organism: Bradyrhizobium sp. (assembly GCA_013822885.1). Lineage (GTDB taxonomy): Bacteria > Pseudomonadota > Alphaproteobacteria > Rhizobiales > Xanthobacteraceae > Bradyrhizobium. The sequence goes on along the minus strand of PNLC01000906.1, from coordinate 793 downwards.
AGCACGTGCGCACCTTCATATCGGCCGGTGCGCGACAGGAACCAGGACAGCAGGATGGGCGCGATCAGCCAGGCGAATGCCGCGACTTCGATCGCCGTCGGCGCCCCGCGCATCGCCAGATAGACCGGAAAAGTCGCGAGCGCGACCAGGCTGCCGAGCAGCCGCGGCGCCATGAACGCGCGATGACGGGCACACGTCAGCGCGTCATATCGTGCCGAGGGATGCAGCAGCGCATCGAGACAATCGCGGATGATACTCAAAACAATCACTGCTCTCGCGCTTCGGCTTGTTCGTCGGACAGACGCGCCGGAACGCCCCCTTGATCTTTGCGCCACCGTGTCAGAGCGAAATTAAGCGAACGCTAAGGCTCGGCGGACCGCTGTCGAACAGCGCGCATTCACGCAAGTTTCGCCTCTCGCGCGCCGCTCATTCAACGCGGATGGTGAACGCTTGGTTTCCGGCCCGTTCGATCTATGGTTTCGAAATGGTGGACGCGCCACGCGACACTTCCGGCGTCGTCAATCAAATATTTACGTCGAATCGAATCGTTCAAATTCGCATGGAAATTTCGCGGGCTTTATCTCAATGCAAACACTTGCGGTTTATCGACGGCTGCTAGTCAGGAACCAAACTGCGGGTCAACCGCAACGAAATCATAAGAGACGACCGGGGTCGCGAGATGTTCTTTCTGCTTCGCATGGCGTTTTGGCTTGGGCTCGTGCTCGTGCTCTTGCCCAGGAACACGACGCCTGAATCCGAGAAGCTGCCGCAGATCGGCGCATCGGAGGCCGTG
>PNLC01000905.1 GCA_013822885.1 Bradyrhizobium sp. | reverse complement strand
GAGCCGACGCCGTCGAGAATGTCGACGCCGAACCGCGCCTTCCAGGCGTTGCCGACCGATTCCGGCAGCGCCTCGCCGGCCGAGGTGCAGATCCGCAACCGGTTGCCGGCGCGCGTCTCCTTCAGCGTCTCGTCGTTGAGCATCGCGGCGAATAGCGTCGGCACGCCGAAGAAGATGCTCGGATTGTACTTGTTCATCAGCGCGAACATCGCCGCCGGGGTTGGCCGCTCGGAATTCAGCACCGTTGACGCGCCGACCGACATCGGAAACGTCAGAGCGTTGCCGAGGCCATAGGCAAAGAACAGCTTTGCCGCCGAGAGACCGACGTCGTCCTCGCGGATGCCGAGCACTTGCTTCGCGTAGGTCTCGGCCGTCGCGGCGAGATTGGCATGCAGGTGCCGGACGCCCTTGGGCATGCCGGTCGAGCCCGACGAATAGAGCCAGAATGCCGGCTCATCTGGATGGGTCGCCGCGGTCGTAAAGGAATCGCTCTCGCGCGCGAGTTCGTCGGAGAGTTTCTTGTGTCCATGCGCGTCACTGCCGGAGACGACGACGTGCTCGAGGTCCGGCATCCGCCCGACCATGTCTTTGACGACCGGCAGCAGCGCTTCGGAAATGAACAGCACGCGCGCCCGGCAATCCGCCAGCACGTAGGCATATTGATCCGAGGTCAGCAGCGTATTGAGCGGCACCGGCACGATGCCGGCGCGGATCGCGCCGAGGAAGACACACGGAAAATCAACCGTGTCGAGCATGATCATCGCGACGCGCTCTTCGCGGCGGACGCCGAGCCGGCGCAGCATGTTGGCGACACGCCTGGTCTCTCTCTGCAAGTCGCCATAGCTGAGTTCGGCGACGGTATCGGTGAAAGCGAGTTTGGCCCCGCGGCCCTCGTCGACATTGCGGTCGAGCAGCCAGGTCACTGCGTTGTAGGAACCGGACGTGCCGCTCACGACGCGTTCTCCCCAGATTTTAAGAATTATAATTCATAGAAAGACATTGGGCGCGCTTGCTGTCAATCCTCATCGGCATTATGTTTCCGAAATCCGTTCACCCCCAGAAGCTTCACCCAGAGCCAAAGCCGAACGAGGGCAATGACCGAGGCCAGCGACCCCGAAACCGGCTTTCTCGAACAGCTCGGCCAGCGCGTCCGCACCATGCGCGCCCTCCGCGGGATGTCGCGAAAGGTGCTCGCCAAGGTTTCCGGTATTTCCGAGCGCTATATCGCGCAGCTCGAAAGCGGCAAGGGCAACGTCTCGATCGTGCTGCTGCGCCGGGTCTCGAACGCGATGGGCGCGCATCTCGAAGACCTCATTCCCTCCACCGAGCCCCCGCCCGATTGGGCGGTGATCCGCGATCTGCTGCGGAAAGCATCGCCGGCG
>PNLC01000904.1 GCA_013822885.1 Bradyrhizobium sp. | reverse complement strand
GCGGCGGCAATCGCCGAAAAGGTCCCAGCGCGCGCGCCGACGCTGAAATTCGTGATCAAGGACAGCCCCTGCTATGTCGGGCTGAACAAGAACGAGCCGGCGCTGCTGGCGAAGGTGAACGAGATCATCACCAAGGCGAAGGCCTCGGGCGAAATCGCCAAACTATCGGAGAAGTGGCTGAAGGCCCCCTTGCCGCCCGGCTTCTAGCGACGGGGCGCCCGCGGTGACTTACAAGCTGCAATTCGCCGAACTGCTGCCCTACTGGGACGTGCTCCTGCGAGGGCTGATCTTCACCATCGTCCTGACCATCGTGTCGACGGTGGTTGGCATCGCCGTCGGCACCGCGGGTGCGTCGGCGCGCACCTTCGGGCCGGTCTGGCTCGGCCGTATCGTCGCGGTCTATGTCGAGCTGATCCGCAACACGCCGTTCATCGTGCAACTGTTCTTCATCTTCTTCGGCCTGCCGGCCTTGGGGCTGAAGCTCAGCGAGACCACCGCCGCCTTTCTCGCCATGGTGATCAACCTCGGCGCCTACTCGACCGAGATCATTCGCGCCGGCATCGAGGCGGTGCCGAAGGGCCATATCGAGGCCGGATTGAGCCTTGCCATGACCAAGTGGGAAGTGCTGCGCCGCATCATCCTCAACCAGGCATTTCGCAAGATCTACCCGGCGCTGTCGTCGCAGATCATCATCGTCATGCTCGGCTCGGCCGTGGTGTCGCAGATCTCGGCAGAAGACCTGACCTATGCCGCGAACTTCGTGGCGTCGCGGAACTTCCGAAACTTCGAAGTCTATCTGCTGGCGGCGCTGGCCTATCTCCTGCTCGCGATGCTGACGCGTTCGCTGCTGCGCGCGCTCGGCCGTGTCATGTTCAAGGCAAGGTGAGCCATGCTGCAGTTCAGCTTCTGGGACATACTGTCGAACCTGCTGATCGCTACGCAATGGACGATCGTGCTTTCGCTGATCGCGTTTGTCTGCGGCGGCATCGTCGGGCTGGTGCTGCTGTTCATGCGCACCTCGCAGATCGCGGCGCTGGAATGGTTCACCAAGATCTACATCGAGTTCTTCCAGGGCACGCCGCTATTGATGCAGCTCTTTCTGTTCTTCTTCGGTATCGCGCTGCTCGGCATCGAGGTCTCGCCGTGGACAGCCGCGACGCTGGCGCTGACATTCTGGACCAGCGCGTTCCTGACCGAGATCTGGCGCGGCTGCGTCGAGTCGATACCGAAGGGCCAGTGGGAGGCCTCCTCCAGCCTCGCGCTCAGCTACATCGAGCAGATGCGTTACGTCATCCTGCCGCAGGCCTCGCGCATCGCGATTGCGCCCACGGTCGGCTTTTCGGTGCAGGTCATCAAGGGCACGGCACTGGCCTCCATTATCGGCTTC
>PNLC01000903.1 GCA_013822885.1 Bradyrhizobium sp. | reverse complement strand
AATGTCGGGTAACATGCTCAATGGCGCCCAGGTCATCGTCGACTATCTGATCCAGGAGAAAGTGCCGCAGGTGTTCGGCCTCTGCGGCCACGGCAACATCCAACTCATCGATGCGCTGTACGAGCGTTCCGACGAACTCAAGACGATCTCCGTGCATCATGAGAGCGTCGCCGGCTTCATGGCCGACGTCTATTACCGGGTGTCGGGACGGCCGACGGCGACCTTTACTTCCTGCGGGCCGGGCTCGGCCAATCTGCCGATCTCGCTCGGCAATGCGTTTCTCGATTCGGTGCCGTTCCTGGCCGTGACCGGCAATGTGCCGACCAGCCAGTTCAACCGTGGCGCCTTCCAGGAATTGTATCGGCACCATCAGGCCGACTTCCCCTCAACGGTGCGCTCCTACTGCAAGAAGGTGTTCCAGCCGACGCGCGGCGCGATGGTGCCGCTGGCGATCCGGCAGGCCTGGAAGACGATGACGACGGGCCGGCCCGGGCCTGTCGTGCTCGACGTGCCCTTCGACGTGTTCATGGAAGCGGCGGCCGAGGAGGCACCGAACGCGCAAGCCTGGAACGCCAACATATCGAGCCGCTGCGGCGCCGATCCGGAAGGCGTGACCAAGGCGGTCGACATGCTGCTCGGCGCCGACCGGCCCGCGATCATCGTCGGCCAAGGCGTGCGCTATGGCGGCGCGGCGGAGGAACTCCTGAAGCTTGCCGAGCGGCTGCAGATCCCGGTGGCGGCGTCCGCCAGCGGTCTTGGTGCGATCGACTGCAACCATCCGCTGGCGCTCGGACTGGTCGCGCGCGCCGGGCACTACCAGGCCAACCATGCGACGCGGCAGGCGGATGTTTTGCTGGCGATGGGGATGCGGTTCGACGATCGCACGTCGAGCTCGTGGATCCCGGGCTACTCCTTCACCATTCCGCCGACGCGGCTGATCCATGTTGATATTGACCCCGAGGAGATCGGCCGCAACTATCCGGTCGCGCTCGGCCTGATGGCCGACGTGCGCACCTTCCTGCGGCAGGTTCATGCCGAACTCGACCGCCGCGCCGACCTCAGCAAGAAAGCCGACGCGCGCAAGAAGTGGCTCTCGCAGATCGACGGCTACCGAAAGGAATGGGACAAGTTCGTCGCCCCCGGATTTTCCGCCGACACCACGCCGATCAATCCGCAGCGCGCCGCGCTTGAGATCGACAAGGCGCTGCCGGAGGATGCGATCCTCGTCAGCGACATCGGCGTGCATCACAACTGGCTGCTCAGCTTCTGCAAGCCGAAGCGGCCGGATTCGCTGATCGGCTCGATGGGATTCGGCCCGATGGGCTTTGGCGTCGCCGGCGTGATGGGCGCCAAGTTTGCAGCGCCCGACCGTCCCTGCGTGTCGGTG
>PNLC01000902.1 GCA_013822885.1 Bradyrhizobium sp. | reverse complement strand
ATGTCGGACGCGCCTTTTGTGACGCGCACGTCGCCCGACTTCCACAGGCTGAAGGCATTGACCGGCGCCGCCGACCAGGCCTGGCAATCCGCACAATGACAGTAGCCGGCAAAAACCGGCGCGCCCGATGCTTCCACTTCGACCGCGCCGCAGAAGCAGCCGGCCTTGTAGGTCGCGGCGTTCGTGTGCGTTGTCTGGCCGGGCGCCAGAAGGTTGTTGTACTCGGCGTGCTTGGTCATGAAATTGCGAATGAAATCACATTCCACCGTCAGCTTGCGTTCTTGCGCTCGTACCGCGTCGAGAGTCGCGCGCGCGAGTTTCGAGCCGACGCCCTTGCCGCCGAGTTCCGGCGGCACCTCGGTATGGACCAGCGTGATCGCGCCTGATGATTTCCGGTAGGTGACGAACGCGGTGTACCCTTCGACGTCGAGTTCGAATCGTTCGCGGGCCTCGTTGTCACGGAAGTTCTCGGCCATGTGCTTCTCCTTCCTGCCGGCGTCGGTTTAGACCGTAGTCTTCGCTCCCTCGGCCGGCGGAAACACCACGCGGTCATCGGTGCGGCAGTAACGGTCGGCGAACATGCGGCCGATCGGGTGATAGCGATCCATGTGCACGCGCATCGCGGCGTGATCCCACAATTCGTCGCGGATGTGGAACTGGATGCCTTCACCCATTACCAGCAGCCGGTCGCCGTTGACGTCGATTTCCTTCCAGGTCCTGCATTCCATCGCAAACGGTGCATCCGCCAGCCGCGGCGCTGCGATCTTCGTCGAGGGTGCGACCTTCAGGTTCAGGTAGTCAGGCTCTCCGATCTCGGGCGGGAAGTCACCGCTGGAATCGTGCATCGCCCGAGCCAGCGGCTCGTCGGTCATGTTGACCACGAATTCGCCGGTACGGCGGATGTTGATCACGGTGTCCTTGATCCGCCCATCGGGCCGCAGGTTGGCGGCGAACATGCACAGCGGCGGATCTTCGCAGAACACGTTGAAGAAGCTGAACGGCGCGGCATTGACCACGCCGGTCGCGCCGACCGTCGTTACCCACGCGATCGGCCGCGGCAGCACGAAGGATGTAAGCACCTTGTAGCGCTCGCGGGGTTTCAGGTCGTCGGGGGCGTATTGCATGGGCGAAGGCTCCGCATAGGCGAAAGTTCTCCGTCATTGCGAGCGAAGCGAAGCAATCCATGGCTCAGCATATGCAGGCATGGATTGCTTCGTCGCTTCGCTCCTCGCAATGACAGTTGTGGTTGGCTTGCGAGAGTAGCCCCTACGGCATGCTCAGTTCATGCCTTCCGACCACCATCCAGTGCACTTCGTCGGGGCCGTCGGCGAAGCGGAGGTGGCGGACGTCCTGGTACATTTCGCCAAGCTGGCTCCATTGCGAAATGCCTGTC
>PNLC01000901.1 GCA_013822885.1 Bradyrhizobium sp. | reverse complement strand
TTGCGCGCCGGGATACCTGTTCCAGTACCAGGTGCCGCCGAAGTCGCCGCCTTTCTCGATGATGCGAACATCCCCCACACCGGCTTCGGACAACCGCGCAGCGGTTGCGAGCCCGGCAAAGCCGCCCCCGATGAAGGCAAAGGTGACGTGGTCGGTTTTCACCGCGCGCGGCGTGACCGGTGTGTAGGGATCGTCGAGATAATGCGCGAGCTGCCCCGCGACGCGCAGATACTGGTCGTTGCCGTCGGCACGCAGCCGCTTGTTGCGCTCCTCCAGATATTTTTGGCGCAGCCGCTCCTTGTCGATCGCAGCGTTCCGCGCGGCCTGGGGTTGGTCGGTCGTCGTCATCCGAAGGCGCCTTTCAGGAAATCATAATCCGTCACCGTCATTACCATCGCTCAAGACGGATGTGCGGACAGATATGGCGAGTCTGCGACCGACCAGGACGGCATCGGCTCCATGCGAAAGATCTGCCGCAGATGCACTTCATCGGGACCGTCGCCGATGCGCAGCAGGCGGCCCCAGGCAAGGGCCTGATGGATAGGCGTATCGTCGGAGCCTCCCATGGCGCCGAACACCTGCATGGCGCGATCGGCGATCCGCTGGAGCATCGAAGGCACCGCCACCTTGATCAGCGACACGTCACGCCAAGCGCCATGGTGGCCGGCCTGATCGAGCCGCCACGCGCAACGATATGCCAGCAGCCGCGCCTGTTCGAGTTCGACGCGGGATTCCGCAATCCAGCGCTGCACGGTGTCATACTGGATCACGGTCCGTCCGAAGGCGGAGCGCTCCGACGACCGCACCATCATCAGTTCGATCAGAAGTTCGCACAGCCCGATCGAGCGCATGCAATGGTGAATGCGGGCCGGGCCGAGCCTGACCTGCGCGACCTTGAAGCCGTCGCCTTCCGCGCCGAGCAGATTCGCTCGGGGTACCCGGACATTCTCAAAGTCGAGTTCACCGATCGGGGCAACGTGGTCCTCGCATCCCATCCAGCGCAGCCGCCGGACCAGGCGAACGCCCGGCGCATCCATCGGCACGATGATGCAGGAATGGCGGCTGGTGCGGTCCGCATCGGCGTCGGTCACGCCCAGGACGATCAGGAAGCTGCATTGCGGATGCGCCGCGCCGGTGATGAACCATTTGCGGCCATTGATAACGTAATCGTCGCCATCACGGACCATGCGGGTCGCGATATTGGTGGCATCGGACGAGGCGACGTCCGGCTCGGTCATGCCGAAGGCCGAGCGGGTTCTCGCTTCCAACAGCGGCTGCAGCCAGCGTGCCTTCTGCTCAGGCGTGGCGCAGTTCTGCAGCGCGATCATGTTGGGCACGTCGGGCGCCTGGCAATTGAAGACTTCGGGGGCCCAGAACAGCCGGCCCATGATTTC